>CADBTE010000204.1 GCA_902797455.1 uncultured Planctomycetota bacterium
ACTAGGAAAACGGCCGGCGGAAACGCCGGCCGCTTTTTTTCTCTTCGGGAAAAAGATTGAAAGGGGAAAATGAATCGTTTACAATGGTCTTTTCCGTGGTTTTTCTTCCCCCTCCAAGAAGACAAGAGGTGTTTTTTCTATGACAATACCGGCGGTGACAAGACGATTGATGGGCGTGACGGCGGCACTGGTGAGTTTGCTCCCTTTCGCCGCTTTCTCCTCGGCATCCGAGGTGGAGGGGACCGTTGGCGCGCAAGGTGTAAAAAGCGGAAACACCATCCTGAAGTGGACAGCGGATGAAGAGTGTGTCGTCAGCGGTTTTTATATCCGTCTGACCAACTGTGTTCCCCCCAGAGAGGAACCGGTTGTCGCGGCGATGCGCGTCAACGGCCAGGCTCTCCCGCAGCGGGTTGAGATTCCCGTCTTCCCCTGGCCGATGCATGACCATACGCTCCCCTATAACCGATCGCCGCAGGAGTATCCTCCGCTGGATGTCGCCCGAGAATTTCGCCGCGCGCTTGACGAACCCAGAACTATCCGCGAGGGGGATGTTGTGGAGCTGGTGGTTGTCTCCAGCGGTGAAATGGCCAGCGGCGTCGCCGCGGGGCTGCAATTCCAAGGGGTTCATCCCTTATCTTCGATGCGCAATCCATTCCGTGATTGCCGAACGTGCGGTCCGGTTTGCCAAATCCCCTGGTCGCAGCCGGAGATACTCGCCGTCGGGACGGGAAAACAGTTCGATCCCCAGTGCGCGCCTCAGAACAACTCGTCGGTGATCGACGACGCCGATGGGACCGTTTATCAGTTCACGGCGTACTACTCGGTTGATGAACAGTACGGCGGGGGGCGCAGCGGCTCATATTCCCGAATCTATGGGTTCAAAAAGGCCCCCGGCGCGGATAATTGGGAACCGATGGGGCTGATCGTCGACCTGTTTGAGGGGATGACCTATTCGGGCGACCCGTTCGTTTTCCGTGATTTGGACGGCCGCCCGTCGATGTACGTTTGCGCCTGCGATGGAACGAACGGCTTCATCGACTGGCAGAAAGAAAGCGCCCTGCTAATCCAGTCCGAAACCGACAGCTTCGCCGGCCCCTGGGGAGAACCGACCTATATCTGGAAGGACTACCCTCGGGAACCGGACGACAACAAAAACGGCGGGCGCGCCAATTGCCTGCGGATCTTTCCCCGTCCCGAAACGGGTGATTATATGATCGTCTGGAATCACGGCGCCCGCGATATGGATCTCCGGTATATTATGACCGACGACCTCAAGAGGGAGAACTCCCACAGAGCCGTTGGCGATGCCGAGAAAATCTCGATCAACCATGAGGAGGGGGGCGGCGGCTTTACCCTTGGCGGCAAGGGATACCTTTCCACGTGGCAGATTCCCGGGCTCAATGACCCCAGCGGGGTTCAGCGCTTGTATGAGTTTGATTTAGCCGAGCCGTTTGGGCCGGAAAGCGTCCGAGTTATTCCCGGCTCCGTGGGGTATAACGACGGCACCGACCCGAAACGCGACGGCGGGTGCACCGCCGACGCCTGGGCGGTATCGGTGGCCGGCGGCCGTCTTTGGGCGACCTCCTGCGAATACAGCGCCTCGGAGGATAAAAACTATCTGGTGGCCCGCAGCGCGCCGATTGACCCCGAGACGCTCTTTCCGAGGGACGGCGTCTTCCGGTACGGCGCTGTCTACAACGAGCTTTGCCCGGAGGTCTTCCCGACGGTGGAATACGCCCTCGGGAAACAGGCCGCGCTGGAAATGGATTTTGTCAGCCGCGGAGAGAAATCATACGCGTTTATCGCGATCAATCCATCCGGCTCGCCGGCTTACCGCCGGGCGCTGTTCTTTGAGATGAACCCGGACGGCTGCCGTTTAATCGGTAATAAGGGACGTTATGATTTCGAGACTCACGAGGGGGAGGACAATCGCGTCCTGCTGGCCGAAAAAAGTTCGCCGCGCTGGGAACCGGAGAAAAAATACCATCTCCGCATGGAGCTCGGCGGCGCGCGGATTCGGGTCTCGGTGGACGGCAAAGAGGTCTTTTCGGTGACGATCGACGACCCGGAAATACTGGCGAACCTGGACGATGATCCCCGCTTTGAGCTCTATGGCTGGCAGGGGGGCTATTACGAGATATCCAATGCCGTGCTGACCGACGGCCCGGCGCGGTAACCCCTTGGACAGCCAAAAAATAAACTCAAAAAGCCGCTTCGGTTTTCGGGAGCGGCTTTTTTCGCGCGTACATCCGGGAGGGTTTTTGTCAAACGCCGCGCTCTTGACGGTGAAAAAGGCGTTTTTTACAATGAAGTTTTCCTCAGCGGATAAGGTATGTCTTTCTCTTTTAGCGAGAAGACGCTCTCGATGACAGCACGAACAGTAACGGTAGGAACGATGATGAAACACTTTAGCGCTATGGCGGTCCTGGCGGGGATTCTGACTCTTTGGGGCGCTTGCCTGATCCGTGCCGCGGAACCCTTGGAGGGGTGTTTGCCCGCGGCCGACGTGAAAAGCGGGAGTACCCTCCTCGATTGGACCGCGGATAAGGAGTGTGTCGTCAGCGGTTTTTATATCCGTCTGACCAACTGTGTCCCCCCCAGAGAGGAACCGGTCGTCGCGGCGATGCGCGTCAACGGCCAGATGCTCCAAGAGCGAGTCGAGATTCCCATCTTCCCCAAGCCGATGCGGCTTTATTCGCTCCCCTTTAACCGATCGCCTCAGACTTATCCGCCGCTGGATGTCGCTCGGGAATTCCGCCGCGCGCTGGCCGAGCCGAAAACGCTCCGCGAAGGGGACCGTCTCGAGTTGGTGATTGTCTCCACCGGCGAGATGGCCAGCGGTGTTACCGCGGGGGTGCAGTTTCAAGGAGTCTACCCTTTGAAGGAGATGCGCAGCCCGCTGCGCGACTGCCGAACGTGCGGCCCGGTTTGCCAAATCCCCTGGTCGCAGCCGGAGGTGATCGCCGTGGGAACGGGGAAACAGTTCGATCCCCAGTGCGCGCCCCAGAACAACTCGTCGGTGATCGACGACGCGGACGGAACCCTCTATCAGTTCACGGCGTATTACTCGGTCGATGAGCAGTACGGCGGGGGACGCGACGGCTCGTATTCCCGAATCTACGGGTTCAAAAAGGCCCCCGGCGCGGATCATTGGGAGCCGATGGGACTGGTCGTTGATCTGTTCGAGGGAGAGACCTATTCAGGCGATCCGTACGTTTTCCGTGACCTGGACGGCCGTCCGTCGATGTACGTTTGTACCTGTGATGGGACGAAGGGCTTTATTGACTGGGAGTTTGGGGACGCCCTGCTGATCCAGTCCGAAACCGACAGCTTCGCCGGCCCCTGGGGAAAACCGACTTATCTCTGGAAAGACTATCCTCAGAAACCGGACGACAACAAAAACGGCGGGCGTGCCAACTGCGTGCGAATCTTCCCACGTCCTGAAACGGGTGACTACATGATCGTCTGGAATCATGGCTCCAATGATATGGATTTCCGGTATATTATTACTGATGACCTCAAGAGAGTGAACTCCCACACAGCCGTCGGGGATGCCGAGAAAGTCTCGATCAACCAGGAAGAAGGGGGGGGCGGCTTCACCTATGGCGGCAAGGGATATCTTTCCACCTGGCAGATTCCCTGGCTCAACGACCCCAGTGGGATTCAGCGCTTGTATGAGTTTGATTTAACCGAGCCGTTTGGCCCCGAAAGCGTCCGTATTGTCCCCGGCTCCGTGGGCTGCAACGACGGTACCGACCAAAAGCGGGACGGCGGCTGCACCGCCGACGCCTGGGCGGTTTCGGTCGCCGGCGGCCGTCTTTGGGCGACCTCCTGTGAGTACAGTAAAACGGAAAATAAAAACTACCTGCTGGCCCGCAGCGCGCCGATCGACCCCGAGACGTTCTTCCCGCGGGACGGTGTCTTCCGGTACGGCGCTGTCTACAGCTGGTGCTGTCATGAGGTCTTCCCGACGGTGGAATACGCCGTTGGAAAACAGGCCGCGCTGGAAATGGACTTTGTCAGCCGCGGAGAGAAATCGTACGCGTTTATCGCGGTCAATCCGTCCGACTCGCCGTCCTTCTATCGGGCGCTCTTCTTCGAGATGAACCCGGACGGCAGCCGTTTAATCGCCAATAAGGGACATTTTAATTTTGAGACCGGCGCGGGGGAAGAAAATCGCGTCGTGCTGGCCGAAGACGCTTCCCTGCGCTGGGAACCGGAGAAAAAATACCACCTTCGCATGGAGCGCGACGGTGACCGAATCACGGTCTCGGTGGACGGCGGCGAGGTCTTCTCGGTGACGATCGACGATCCGGAGATTCTGGCGAATTTGGACGATGATCCCCGCTTTGAGCTCTACGGCTGGGAAGGGGGGTATTATGAGGTCTCCAACGCCGTGCTGACCGACGGTCCGGGGCGCTAGAGGCCTTGATTAGTCGAAAACAAACTCGAAAGCCGCTTCCTTTCATGGAGCGGTTTTTTTTCGTTGGGGGCGCACAGGTATTGACGCGATGAAAACTCGTGATACAATGGGGCCTAAGCTGAAAGGCGAAATAGTCATGAAAGTTTACGAAAGTATTCACAGCGCGGTTTCCCAGCATATGTCCGGCGTCGTTCGTCGGGCCATGGGCGCTGTTGTCTACTTTTCCGGTGTGCAGTCTTTCTTTTTTGGGTGGTTCTGGGCTTGGCGTACCTCTGCCTAGCCGTCTGAAAGATCCCGTGACCAGCACGCAGACCCCGGTTCACACAAGCGGTTCTTCCAGACGGAGGAACCGCTTTTTTTCGCGCAAACGAAAGGCAATAAAGTCAACATGGAGATGGAATTTGTCAGCCGCATGCCACAGCCGCAGGAGCTGATTCGGGATTATCCGGTCAGTGCGGAGGCGAAGAAGAAAAAAGCCCAGCGGGACCGCCAGATCGCGGATATCCTGACGGGGAAGGACCGTCGGCTCCTCCTGATCGTCGGTCCCTGCTCGGCCGACAGGGAAGACGCGGTCCTGGAATACGCCCGCCGTCTGGCCGATCTTCAGCCGTCGGTGAGCGAAAAGTTCTTGATCATCCCCAGAGTCTATACCAACAAACCGAGGACCAAGGGGATCGGGTACAAGGGGATGCTCCATCAGCCGGATCCTAGGAAGGAGGGCGATCTTCTTTCGGGGATCATCGCCATCCGACGGATGCACATCCGCGTTGTGGAAGAGACCGGCTTCAGCGCCGCTGACGAGATGCTCTATCCCTCCAACTACAGCTATCTGTCGGATCTGCTCGGGTACGTGGCCGTCGGCGCGCGTTCGGTGGAAAATCAGGAGCACCGCCTTGTCTCCAGCGGGCTTGGGGTACCGGTAGGAATGAAAAACCCCAGCGCAGGAGACATCAACGTGATGATGAACTCCATCGCCGCGGCGCAGAGCCCGCAGGAATTCATCTTTCGCAGCTGGGAGGTGCATACCCCGGGAAACCCGCTGGCGCACGCCGTCCTGCGCGGATATGTGGACAACTTCGGCCGCAGCCATCCGAACTATCACTACGAGAACCTGCTCGGCCTCCTGCGGCTGTATCAGGACAGCGGGCTTCAGAACCCGGCGGTGATCGTCGACGCGAACCACAACAATTCCGGCAAAGAGTATCTGGAGCAGATCCGCATCGCGAAGGACATTATGCACAGCCGTTCGATCAACGGCGAGATCCGGAACCTGGTCAAGGGGTTGATGGTGGAGAGCTACCTGGAGGACGGAAGCCAAAAAGTAGGGGAAAACATATTCGGAAAATCGATCACCGATCCGTGCCTCGGCTGGGAGAAGACGAAGAAGCTCATCGAGGATCTCGCGGAAATCGAGTAAGGGAAGGGGAACAGAAGAAATGATCAGACAGCTATCCATCTTCGCGGAAAATAAGCGGGGCGCCATGCACAGGATCACCCAGACGCTGGCCGACGCGCAGATCAATATGAACACACTGGTGACCAACGACAGTGCCGAGTTCGGTATTATCCGGATGCTGGTGTCGGATACCGACAAGGCGTCCGCGTGCCTGACCGAAGCGGGGTACCTCTGCCACACCGACTATGTGGCCGCCGCGGAGATCGGTGACGAGTGCGGGAGTCTCAATTCCCTCCTTGCTATTCTGGATCGGGGGAATATCAACCTGGATTACCTGTACGTGACCTATTCCAACTTGACGCGCAAGCCGGTGGCGATCCTGCGCTCGGTGGATATTATGGAAGTGGAGGAATTTCTGACGGCAAAGGGGTATCTCATGCTGGGGAACCTGGAGTGAAAGGAAAATCCGATGTCAAAGAACAGTCAAGCGCCCAAGACCGTACCGGATCTGGAGACGCTGCGCACGCTCGCCCGTGAGGGGAAATACGACGCGGCCCCCGTGCGCATCGAGATGATGAGCGATATCCGCACACCGATCGAGGTACTGAAGATCCTGAAAAATGTATCCACCCACGTCTTCCTTCTTGAATCGGTGGCCGAACAGGAAAAATGGGGGAGATACACCTTCCTGGGCTTCGATCCAAAGATGAGCATTACCTGCACCGACGGCCGGCTTCAGACAGACGGCCTTTCGGTGGAGACAAAGAATCCATCCGAATGTCTCCGGTCGATTCTCGGGCATTACAGAAGCCCGCGCCTGGAAGGAATGCCCCCCTTCGCCGGGGGACTGGTCGGATATTTCTCGTTCGACTATCTGCAGTACAGCGAACCTTCCATCAAAAGGGATGTCCAGGATACCGAGGCCTTCCAAGACATGGACCTGATGCTTTTCGATAAGGTGATTTGCTACGACCACCTTCGGCAGAAGATCCTTTTGATCGTCAACGTCTCGCTGAAGGATGTCCAGACCGAATACAACCGTGCTGTGATGGAGCTGGAAAAGATGCGCCGGCTGATCCTCTACGGGGAGAAGAAGGAAGAACCCGGCGGCCACTTGACCGGAGAGGTTAAGCCCCTCTTTGACCGGGAGAGCTACTGCTCGATGGTGGAAAAGGGGAAGGCCTATATTCGGGAGGGGGATATCTTCCAGATCGTTCTGTCGAACCGCCTGGAGGCACCTTTTGAGGGGAGTCTTCTAAACGCCTACCGGGTGCTTCGGACCGTGAACCCGTCTCCCTATATGTTCTACTTCTCGGGGAGCGACGTGGAGGTTGCCGGCGCGAGCCCCGAAACGCTGGTGAAGCTCGAAAACGGAATTCTGCATACCTTCCCACTGGCCGGCACACGGCCCCGCGGAAAGACCGAGGAAGAGGACCGGGCCCTGGAAGCGGACCTGCTCGCCGATGAGAAGGAGCTCGCCGAGCACGATATGCTGGTGGACCTCGGCAGGAACGATCTTGGAAGGATCTCGAAGTTCGGGACGGTGGAAGTCGAAAAACTCCATTCGATCGAACGTTTTTCCCACGTGATGCACATCGGCTCCACCGTGCGCGGCGAGATTCGGGACGACTGCGACGCGCTCGACGCGATCGAGGCGGTCCTTCCCGCGGGGACATTAAGCGGCGCGCCGAAGATCCGGGCCTGCCAGCTGATCGCAGAGCTGGAAAACAATAAAAGAGGAATCTACGGAGGCGCCATCGGGTATATCGATTTCGCCCGGAATATGGACACGTGCATCGCGATCCGGATCGCGTACAAAAAGAACGGGAAAGTCTTTGTAAGAAGCGGAGCGGGGATTGTGGCCGACTCGGTTCCCGAGAAGGAGTACCAGGAGAGCATCAACAAAGCGCGCGCTTCGCTCAGAGCGCTGGAACTGGCCGCGGAGGTGGAGTAACGTGATTCTTCTGATCGACAACTACGACAGTTTTTCCTACAACCTCTACCAGCTCATCGGTATGATGAATCCGGACATTAAAGTCGTTCGGAACGATGAGATCGGCGTGGAGGAGATTCGGACGATGAGGCCCTCGCACATTATCTTATCGCCCGGACCGGGACGCCCGGAAAACGCCGGCATTATTACCGAGGCGGCCGCCACGGTCTGCCGGGAGATACCGACCCTCGGCGTGTGCCTCGGTCATCAGGCGATCTGCCTCGCCTACGGGGGACGGGTGACCTACGCGAAGCGCCTGATGCACGGCAAGCAGTCGGTGACGCGTTTCGATCCCTCCTGTGCGCTTTTTAACCGGATCCCGGAAGAGGCACCGGTGGGAAGATATCATTCCCTGGCCGCCGAGGAACAGACGCTTCCTGATTGTCTTAAGGTCACGGCACGCACGCTGGAGGGGGAGATCATGGCGGTGGAACACCGTGAGGCGCCGATCTATGGCGTCCAGTTTCACCCGGAGAGTATCCTGACCCCCGACGGGAAACAAATGCTGCGTAATTTTCTGGCTCTTAACGTGTGAAATGAGAAAAAGCCCATGATCAAAGAAGCCATTATCAAAATCGTCAACAAGGGGGATCTGACCTATGACGAGGCGTATACCGTCATGAACGAGATCATGAGCGGCAAGACCTCCCCCACGCAGAACGCCGCGTTCCTCGCCGCGCTCTCCACAAAGAGCGCGCGCGCCGAGACCCGGGACGAGATCACCGGCTGCGCCGCCGCCGTGCGGGACCATTGCGTGAAGGTACACACCGGGATGGAGGTCATGGAGATCGTAGGAACCGGGGGAGACAACGCCCACAGTTTTAATATCTCCACCACCTCCGCGTTGGTCGCGGCCGCGGGCGGCGTTGCGGTTGCGAAGCACGGAAACCGCGCGGCGTCCTCTAAGTGCGGGACCGCCGACTGCCTGGAGGCACTGGGGGTCAACATTGACCAGAGCCCGGAGAAATGCGTGGAACTGCTTAGAGAAGCCGGTATCTGCTTTTTCTTCGCCCAGAAATACCATACCTCGATGAAGTACGTCGGCTCTATTCGGCGGGAATTGGGGTTCCGTACCGTCTTTAATATCCTCGGCCCCCTGACCAACCCGGCGAGCCCTTCGATGCAGCTGCTCGGCGTGTACGACGAATATCTCGTGGAGCCGCTGACCCAGGTGCTGATCAATCTGGGAGTCAGGCGGGGCATGGTGGTGCACGGCCAGGACAGAATGGACGAGATCTCGGCAAGCGGTCCGACCACCGTCTGCGAGTTTAGGGACGGCTGGTACCGGAAGAGTGTGATCAGCCCGGAGGATTTTCATCTGGCGCGCTGCCGCAAGGAAGATCTTCGGGGCGGGACACCCGCCCGGAACGCGGAGATCACCCGGTCGATCGTCGAGGGGAAGGAAAGGGGCCCCATGCGAAGCGCGGTGCTTTTAAACGCCGGTGCCGCCCTGGTGATTGGGGGGAAGGCCGAGACGATGACCGACGGGATCCTGTTGGCCGGGAAACTCCTGGACGACGGATCCGCCGCCAGAACGCTGGAAAAAATGATAGAGGTCAGCAACCGATGACAATTCTGGAAGAAATTGCCGCCCACGCCCGCTTTCGCGCCGCGGAGGATGAAAAAAGGGTCCCTCTGGAAAAACTCAGGGAAGAGTGCCTCGCGCTCGGTCCCGCAAGAGGGGAAACCTTCAAAGAGGCGCTTCGAAGACCGGGGCTGTCTTTCATCTGCGAGGTGAAAAAGGCGTCCCCCTCGAAGGGAATCATCGCGGAGGATTTTCCGTATCTTCAGATCGCGGCCTCTTACGAAGCCGCGCATGCCGACGCGATCTCCTGTCTGACCGAACCGAAATGGTTCCTGGGCTCGGACACGATCTTCCGGGAGATCCGCGCGAAGGTGAAGACGCCGATGCTTCGCAAGGATTTCACCGTCGGCGCCTATCAGATCTACCAGGCGCGGGCGATGGGAGCCGATGCCGTTCTGCTGATCTGCTCGCTTCTGGAGGAAACGGCGCTTGGGGAATACCTGGCTGTGGCGAAATCGCTGGGACTCGCCGCGCTGGTCGAGACCCACGACGAGGAGGAGATTCGGATGGCCGTGCGTTGCGGTGCGGAGATTATCGGGGTGAACAACCGGAACCTGAAGGACTTCAGCGTCGATTTTTCCAACTCAGAAAAGCTCCGGGAGCTGATCCCCCCGTCGTGCCTGTTTGTGGCCGAAAGCGGCGTCAGGGGGCCGGCCGATGCCGGGCGGCTCAGAAAAATCGGCGCCGACGCGGTCTTAGTCGGCGAGGCCCTGATGCGCAGCGGTGATAAAGCCGGCATGCTCAGGGCCATGAGGAACGCGCAGTGACGAAGATTAAACTTTGTGGACTCGCGAGGACGGAGGATATCCTCACCGCCAATGAGCTCATGCCCGAGTACATAGGGTTCGTGTTCGCGCCAAAGAGCCGAAGAGCCGTGACCCGGGAAAAGGCGGAGGATCTCCGTGCCCGGCTCGCGCCCGGAATCCTTGCCGTGGGGGTCTTTACCGATAGTCCCCCCGAGATCGTCGCGGAAATGCTCGAAAGCGGGCTGTTGGATCTGGCGCAGCTCCATGGGCACGAGGACGAACAATACATCGCGCGTCTGCGGGAACTCACAGAAAAGCCCATCATTCGGGCCTTCCGCGTGACCTGCCGCGACGACGCTCAGGAGGCGCACAGAAGTTCCGCGGACTTCATCCTGCTGGACGCCGGAGCCGGAGAGGGAAGGACCTTCGCGTGGGAACTGGCCGAAGGGATTCGAAGACCCTATTTCCTCGCCGGGGGCCTGACGCCCGAAAACGCCGCTTTCGCGCTGCAGCGCCTGCGCCCCTACGCGCTGGACGTCTCGTCCGGCATCGAGACCGGCGGGAAAAAGGACCCGATCAAAATGCGCGCGTTTGTGAATGCCGCGCGAAGGAGGACAAAACGATGACCAATCCGAAAGGACGCTTCGGGATACACGGGGGACAGTATATCCCGGAGACACTGATGAATGCCTTGATCGAGCTGGAAGAAGCGTACGAACGTTACAAAGCGGACCCGGAGTTCGTCCGGGAGCTGGAGACGCTCTTCAACGAATACGCCGGACGCCCCTCCCGGCTCTACTTCGCCGAAAAGATGACGCGGGACTTGGGAGGCGCGAAGATCTACCTGAAACGGGAGGATCTCAACCACACCGGCGCCCACAAGGTCAACAACGTCTTGGGACAGGCGCTGCTCGCGAAAAAAATGGGCAAGACCCGCCTGATCGCCGAGACGGGCGCGGGCCAGCACGGCGTGGCGGCCGCTACGGCCGCGGCCTTGATGGGGATGGAATGCGTTGTCTTTATGGGCGAGGAGGACACCAAGCGCCAGGCGCTGAACGTCTACCGGATGAGGCTTCTCGGCGCGGAGGTGATTCCCGTCACGACCGGGACCGCCACGTTGAAAGACGCCGTCTCCGAGGCGCTGCGCGAGTGGACAAAGCGTATCAGCGACACCCACTACTGCCTCGGTTCGGTGATGGGCCCGCATCCGTTCCCAACCATCGTGCGGGACTTTCAGGCCGTCATTTCGCAGGAGATCAAAACCCAGCTTCTGAAAAAGGAGAGGAGACTTCCCGACGCCGTGATCGCCTGTGTCGGAGGAGGTTCCAACGCGATCGGGAGCTTTTACCACTTTATTCCTGACAAAAGCGTTCAGCTGATCGGATGCGAGGCCGCCGGGCGCGGCATCGACACCCTGGAGACGGCAGCCACGATCAGCACCGGGAGACCCGGTATCTTTCACGGCATGAAGAGCTATTTCTGTCAGGACGAATATGGCCAGATTGCGCCGGTCTATTCGATCTCGGCGGGCCTGGATTATCCCGGCATCGGCCCGGAGCACGCGTGGCTCCACGATACGGGACGGGCACAGTATGTTCCGATCACCGACGAGGAGGCGGTGTGTGCCTTCGAGTATCTGGCCAGAACCGAAGGGATCATTCCGGCCGTGGAGTCCGCGCACGCGGTGGCGTACGCCCAAAAGATCGCGCCGCGAATGGAAAAGGAGAAGATCATCGTGATCACCCTATCGGGAAGAGGAGACAAGGACTGCGCCGCTATCGCGCGCTACAGAGGGGAGGATCTTCATGAATAGGATCGCGTCCGCTTTCCAGAACGGGAAGGCGTTTATCGCCTTCATCACCTGCGGTGATCCCGACATCGAGACCACGAAGGCCTGTGTCAGGGAAATGGCCGCCGCCGGCGCCGACCTGATCGAGCTCGGGATACCCTTCTCGGATCCCACCGCCGAGGGACCGGTGATCCAGCAGGCCAACCTTCGCGCCCTGACCGGAGGAGTCACCACCGACCGGATTTTCGATATGGTTCGTGAACTCCGCGAAGATGTTTCTGTCCCCCTGGTCTTTATGACCTACGCGAATGTGGTCTTCTCCTACGGGCCGCAGAGGTTTCTGTCGGCCTGTCAGGACGCGGGGATCGACGGACTGATTCTGCCGGACCTCCCTTTCGAGGAAAAGGGGGAATTCCTGGATTTCTGCCGGGCGCACGGCGTTGCCCTCATCAGTCTGATCGCGCCGACTTCGGCGAACCGCGTCGCCATGATTGCCCGC
Organism: uncultured Planctomycetota bacterium; assembly: GCA_902797455.1. GTDB lineage: Bacteria > Planctomycetota > Planctomycetia > Pirellulales > Thermoguttaceae > RUG695. Next base: position 12,432 of record CADBTE010000204.1, read on the forward strand.
GAGGCCGAGGGATTCCTGTATTTGGTCTCCAGTCTGGGCGTGACAGGAACTCGCAGCCGGATCGACACCGATTTATCCGCGATCATCCGTGTCATCCGCGAGCATGCCCGGGTCCCCTTCGCCATCGGCTTCGGCATCTCCACGCCGCAGCAGGCGAAGACGATGGCTTCTCAGGCCGACGGCGTCATCGTCGGCTCGGCGATCGTGAAGCTGGTCGCCCGCTTCGGGAAGGAGGCGCCGCCGCGTGTCGGCGCCTTCGTCAGAGAAATGAAGGACGCCGTTTCCGCAAGGGAGTGATTTTCGCGTTCTTTTGTTGAATTTGACAGTACGGTTCACCATGAAGGCGGCCGGAGGAATCCGGACGAGAAAAAGAGGTTATTCGATATGTCGCAAAGCAATTCGCTGGATAAAGCCAGACAGATCATCACCGAGGCGGACGCGGAGATGGCCGCGCTTTTTGTGAAGCGCATGCGGGCCGTCCAGATCTGCTACGAACACAAAAGCAGATTGGGACTCCCGATCCTCGACCGGGAGCGAGAGAAGGCGGAGGTTGAGAGAAGTGCCGCCCTGATCGGGGACGAAGTCTTGAGGGGCTATTACGTCGACTTTCTCAAGCACGCGATATCGCTTTCGGGGGCCTATCAGGCGAGGATGCAAAGCGGTCTGCGAGTGGCGTACAGCGGCGTTGAGGGGGCCTTCTCCCACATCGCGGCCGGCCGGATCTTCCCCCAGAGCGAGAAGGTCTCGTGCATCGGTTTCCGGGACGCCTACGACGCGGTTTTAAGCGGGGCCAGCGACGTGGCGGTGCTCCCCGTGGAAAACAGCTACGCGGGGATCGTCTCTCAAGTCATCGATCTGGTTTTCGACGGGGAACTGTTTATCAACGGGATCTACGAAATGGAGATCCGCCAGAATCTCCTCGGTGTTCCCGGGGCCTGCGCGAATGATATCCGGGAAGTCATCAGTCATCCTCAGGCACTGGCCCAGTGCCGCGAGTATATCCTCGGGAAAGGGTTCCAGACGCGGGAAGCGAGCAATACCGCCGTCGCCGCCAGGGAAGTGGCAGCGGAAAACGATAAATCGCT
>CADBTE010000205.1 GCA_902797455.1 uncultured Planctomycetota bacterium
ACGCTTCAAGAGGCCGATCAAATCAACGCGCGCTGGGGAACTCGCGCCGGTGTCGATTTTATTGGGCTGAGTTTTGTTCGTTCCCCCGAAGATGTGGAGCAGCTCCGGACCATTGTCGCGGCCGAGGCGGCGATGAACATTGATGTGACAGGCGGCTGGTCCCCGAATATCATCGCGAAGATAGAAAAGCCCGAGGCGCTCTCGTGCCTTGGCGAGGTGATCGAGGTCTCTGACGGGATCATGGTTGCCCGCGGTGACCTGGGGGTCGAGATCCCGATCGCCAGGATGCCGGTGATTCAAAAGGAGATTCTTCGCCGCTGCCGTGAACAGGCCAAACCGGCGATCGTCGCGACCCAGATGCTCGAGAGCATGACCGAGGAGCTTCTTCCCACACGGGCCGAGGCGACCGATGTGGCGAACGCCATTTTGGACGGTGCCGATGCTTGTATGCTCTCCGCCGAGACCGCGGTCGGTTCCCATCCGGTGGAAGCGGTCGCGATGATGGATGAAATCGCCGAAACGATCGAGAACCAAATGCGTTCCGCGGTCCAACGCGGCAGCGGTGAGACTCCGTTCGCCGAGGACATTTTTAAAGAGGGAGCGTCGTCATTTTCCACCGAGATGACCGATTCGGTCCGCACCTCACAGGCGGTTTGTCAGGCCGCCGGCGCGCTGGCCGAAACGGTTGGGGCCAAGGCGATCTTTATCGCGACCAAAAGCGGCCGGACCGCGCTGAACCTTTCGAAGATGCGCAACTTCGTCATGACGGTCGGAACCAGCGACTCGGAAGAGGTCCTGCGGAGAATGTCTCTGTACTGGGGGGTGATTCCCATCGGCGGCGTTCCTCAGGATGTCGGGGCGATGGTTCTGAACCTTGTTCCGCGCGCTATCGGCGCGGGTGAACTGATCGAGGGGGATCGGATCGTCGTTGTCGCCGGTCTGGGGGCCCAGGCCGACGGCCGCAACGCGATCTATCTCCATACGGTGAGGTGAGAAGGGACCGATGATTTTTTACATCACCTTCCTGCGTTTTCTTGCCGCGCTGCTGATCACCAACTCCCACTTCGGGGCGATCTACCCCCGCGGTTCGTTTGCCTGCGGGGGGATGTTGGGAAACCTTCTTTTCTTCGCCGTATCGGGGTACTGCCTGTACCACGTCCGAGGGACCTTTTTGCGATGGTACGGTCAGAGGCTGCTGAGGATCTATCCCGCGGTGGCGATCGTGACGCTGATCAATCTTCCCTACGGGGCCCTGTCTGACTATCTGACGTGGCAAAGAGTGATAGGACTTTTCTTTTATCCGACTTATTACCATTTCATCGCGGCGATAGTTGTCCTTTATATTCCCTTCTACTTCTTGATGAAGATCCCCGATTTTCGTCTGTTGGGGGTAGATAAGCTCGCTTGGCTGTCGTTTGTTGTTTTCACTATTTATCTGACCGCTTACGCCTTCTTTTTCGACAAGACGGCTTATCATATCGAAAATGTGGGGGACGGGCAAATGTTCCCGTGGTTTATATATACGGGATCGATGCTCCTGGGGGCGATATTTCGTAAATACGACCACTATTTTCGGGCCAGGCGTTTCTGTCTTGTGCGGGATACTTTCTTTACGCTCTTAGCCGCTGCGGGGTATGTCGTGGTTCGATCTTTGCTGAAAACGGGAAAAATCCCGGGAGAGTACCAGATTCTTTCCATAATCTTTCTCTACTTGCTGACCGCCGCTGGGTTCTGGTCGGTCTCGGCTTTGGATCACGCTTTGCAGAGATGGCGGGAATCGAACCGGTGGGCAGGCCGGGTGGTCGAAATGATCTCGATCCGGACGTTAGAGGTCTATCTAGTCCAGTACATGGTAATTGATTTTGTTCTTAATAGACTGAAAGTATCTTTTCCTCTAAACTGGCTGGTCTGTGTTTCCGCGATTCTGTTGGCAGCCGTCTTAGTGCATTGGGCTGCCACACGGGCAGCCGCGCCGCTGATTCGCCAGTTGAAGCGGGAATGAGATCATTCCAGCCCCAGGATCGGAGCGATCCACTCGTTAAAGTAGTAGAACTTTATAGCTACTGTCTTACGGGACATGTAGAGGAAAAAGAGGAAGTACAGCGAGATGAAAGGGACGTACAAGACCCGGAGATTCCGGAGGAGAATCGGCCATATGTAGCAGGTCGCGATAAGAAAATAGATCGACATCCTCATCAGGTTGGAAGTGGCGTTTCCATAGGCGACGGCAATATTCAGAACCCCTCCGAAGAGGATCATATTTAGATAGGTGTCGTACTCGTGTCGGTCTTCCGGGGCGATAAACTGTTTGCAGAAAAGAAAACCGACAGCCAGGAACATGTAAAAATAGGCGTAGTTTTTTCCGCTGGTGGCAGCCAACGACGAATAAGCTGCGTACTTCTTCGCCACCGTCTCCGCGGCTACGCCGATGATGTCACGCAAAAAGATCGCGCAGAACAGGCCAATGACGAAAAGGAGAATGTTCTGTTTAATGTCATTCGGTCTGGTGAAGAGAAAATACATAGGGATGGCGAAAAAGGCGGAACGGTGGAAGGTCATCGCCAAAAGGACCCAAAACAGGTACATCTTAAAATCTTTTCTCAGCAGCGAGCCAAAGCTCATCGAGTAGACAGCCAGAGCGAGCCCCTGCCGAACTCCATTGAAGAAGAAGAAGTACCAGGTCGTTGCCAGAAAGACGTAAAGAGCGATCAAGCTATTCTCGGAGAACGAGTGAAACGAAAGAAGGTGGCAGCCGACACAGATGACGGCTACTAAAGTGAACAAGGCCCAGTAATCGTTGGAAATCTGCTGCGCGATGGTCTGCAGCAGAGAGTATCCCCACTCGGAAAACGCGGATTTGACCTCGATCGTGCCGCTTTCGGTTTCGGTCAAATCCTCGACCACCTCTTCAAATCCACGAAATCTTTCGAAACCAGCCGCGTAAGCTCCCGCATCCGTACCGACCCAGTAAGCCCGCGCCCCGGAAAAGAAGACCAGCAGAACAAAAATCGGACCGTAGAACGCGAACCCGCCCCTTCTATAGGTGAGAAGCCCCCACAGACAGACGGCCGCGACCAGTGTGATACAGTAGTACAGCCCGGTGAATTCCATCCGAGTCCTTTCTCGTCTTTATCGTTGCCGCCGGCGGATCCCATCCGCCGCTTAACAGGGCGATTATACCTTAGGGGGAGGGGGGGTATCACCCCCCCGTGTCCGGTTTCTTTCCCCGGCACGCCTACATTTTCCCGAAGCCGAGGACATCTTCCTGGAATTGCTGCCTGCTGTACATAAAGACCGGCATGACGTTTAAGCTCACCCCCCAGTCGTCCTTGCTGCTGCTGATATTGGTACTGAGGGTGAAGATGAACGACTCCCCGATCCGGGTGATCCCGAACTGCTGGCCGACGTTATGTTTTTCGGCCAAATCGTAGGAATTGCTTAGGGACATAGCCCACTTTTCCGACATCCGGTAGTTCAGCGCGGCGTTGAGATAGGTACTGTCGATCGGGCCGGAGAGCCGGTCGACACCCAGATACAGACTGCTGGCTCCGGGGTGTTTGGTCATCGCGCCGACACGGACGATCTTCTGCCCCGAGTCGAAGAAATCGAACAGGCCCGAGGAGAGGACCGAGAATCGGTCCCCCACGTGCCAGCGGAAATCGTAGTCGACCAGGCCGATGGTCTGGTTGAAGTTTTGCTCTTTTTCGGGATAGACCGAGAATCCGGCGTCGAAGGTGATCCAGTCAATAATATGCCGATTGCCGATCGGACCGCGCTTGGTCTGCCACCGGTTAAGCCAGTCGAAGCGGACCTGGGTCAGGTCGTCGGCGATTTCGGTGTAGGGGGAGGCGACGCTTCCGCCGAGCAGACCTTGCCGAAGGGCGTAATAGCGCTCGTCGAACCGGACCGGGATACTGTCGCGATACGGTTGGTAGGTATTCGAGAAGGTGGTCGCCGAATAGAGGCGGCGGAACCCCTGCGTCTGCCAGTCGTCGAGCTGGTTGTAGAGTGTTGTCTCGGCAAGGTGTTTGTTTGCCCTGCTGTAGTAAGCGTCCATGGCGAAATTCATCTTGTGCGCCATTCCGTTGAGGTACCACAGGCGGCTGCGGACGTCGGAATCGACATTCCAGACCGGAAGGTTCATTCGCACCCCGCCGCGGCCGTAGAATCGAGCCAGGGAACCGTCGGCGGCCTGACTCCAGTAGGCGAACTCCCCCAGTCCGTACGGGGTGACTTTCACCGGGCCGAGTTCCATCGGAAGGTCAAGTTCGTTTCGCGTAGCGAAAGCGAACGTATTTTGAGAGAGGGTCGAGTATTTTCCCCTCGGGTCATTCGAGACCGAATTGGGCTGAAGCTCCCAGTCGAGGAACCGGAAGAGGGCCTTTTCCTGGTTGGTGTACGGCTGCTCGGTGGCACGGAACTGACCGTAGCCGATCGAGGTGTGTTCGTACCACAGCAGGGGGGTACAGCCGATCTTTTGCCCCATTAGGTAATGGTCCGCCCTGGGGAGCCAGTTCGTGTCGGTGTAGAACTTATCGAGCCGATAACTCCCAAGAATCCCGAGGGACCAGTTATTGACCGTCTTTTTGATCTCAAAACTGGTCTCCGGATTCGACTCGGTGAACCACTCATGTTCGAAGTACTGCTGGAGGTAGTTGCGATCGCTCGATTTTCCTGCCTGCGCGGTGGCGACCCACCCCTCGGAAAGCTCTCGGCACAAGCTGTTGCTCGAGACGCAGCGGCTCCAGGGGAAATCAAACATCTGTCGATGTTTCCAGTTGGCTCGGTAGCGGTATTTATTGGGGATATCGAGCGACCGGCGGCCATACCCCAGGTTATCGGTTCCATGGTCGCAGATGCCGTAGTACGACGCGGCGCCGACCATCGGGTCTTTGCAGCCGAACAGCCCCCCCCGCGGGTAGGTGAAGGTGGTGCCATGCCCGAGCCCGCGTTTGGAGAGATAGTCGAGATCCAGATCCCAATTCGAACCGTCGGGCTTGCGGGCATTGAGATTGAGAATCTGGTACAGGTCCCACTCGGTCCTCACTTGAGTCCCGAAGGTATTATCGTTCCCGACCCGGATATTCCGCAGATAGAGCGATTGCCGCTGGGTGTCCATCGCCATCCAGGGCCAATAGAAGACCGGCACGCTCCCGATCCGAACGGTATTATTCTCGGCGATCACGTAGCCGGTATCGCTCGTTTCCTGAGCGCCGGTGACCGGATCGATCTTCGGCTGGCCCGAGGCCGAGTCGTACAGCGGCGCCGACCGCAGTTCGGCCGTGAGCGAATTGGACTGGAGGCGGTAGGTCGGCTCTCCCATCATACTGGTCGAGACCCAGGCGTTGGTCGCTGACAGCGAGTCCGGTCCGGTTTGGGTGACAGCGTCGGCCTTGATACGGAACCA
>CADBTE010000206.1 GCA_902797455.1 uncultured Planctomycetota bacterium
GTTTCTTCCCCCTTTCGGACATGGATGGTTTTCTCTTTCGGTTCGATATTCCAGATATAGATTGTCTTGCTTCCGGGATATTCGCTTAAAACGACCGGCGTCTCTTCCTCGACGTAGGGAACCAGTTTTTCGCGGAAACCGTCCAGGAGCGTGCGGCGTAGCGCGAACAGATCCTCGAACGATTCTGGAATCTCGGTGAAGCGGCCCGACGGCGAAGCCACGCGCGCGAGGAGTTTCGCGCCGGTCGGTTCCAAACCGCCCGATTCAAGCGCCTCGGCGCTGGCGTTTCCCAAAAAGACCCAGCCGTCGTCCGGAAGGGTATCGCATACCTCGAACGGAACGCCCAGGGCCAAGAAGAGGGAGAAGGCGTCGTATCCCGCCATATAGCGGTCGTCGATTCCCCAGAAGTGCTTGAACGGCCCGCGCGCCTTCTGGTTGAGGATCCTCTCGTGGAAAAATGCCTCTTTTTTCATGCGGGGGGCGAGCAGCTTCCAGTATTCGGCCGGAATCGGGCAGAAATACATCGTGTTGCGTACCTCGGAAAGGGTCGCCACCGAAAGTTTCGAGGTGAGATTCTCCGCCGAAAGCGGCCGGATAATCGAAGTTTCGCTGAACAGACGGCCGGGGGTCGAAAAGCGGGTGTGAAACAGGGAACTGAACAGCTCAATGGTTTTGTTCTTCGTCGGATTGTACTCGGCGTCAGTGAACATCCATTCACCGACTCGAAGCAGTTTGTTTCGATAGTCCTCGAGCCGGATTCCCGCGCGCTCGGAGCCCATTCCCATCACCATGAGACCGAAGTCCGCCTCCGGCGAAAGCTCTTCGGTGTCACGGAATATTTTTGAAAACCGATCGCACTGGTAATCAATCCAGAGCCGGACCTCGGGAATATTGCGGCTGGCGCGAAGATCGTCGAGCAACGCTTCCCACCGCTCGGCCGGGAAACCGGTCGTCTTCAGAAAATCATCCCGGCATTCGGGGCAGATACAGCCGCCGATATTGGCGGGCCCCTGCGCGCAGCGGAACTCGTCGTCCATGAAAATATCGCACGGACCGCAGTGGTCGACCAGGGCGCGATGGTATCGAACACAATCCGTGTCCGCCGGCGCGTGGCAGGAGGCGCCGTAAAGGACATCCCCGCTTAGATAGTGGCTTGGTTTCCATCCCTCGGGACCTTTGAAAGACGGATGCCCGAACGAGACGCTGACGACGTGAGGCGTCATCCCCATCGATTTGACCTTATCCGCCATCTTGTCGAAACTGTCCCAGTCTTGGAACCAGCTCCCCTGAACATAGTGGGTAAACCAGATGTCGGTCACACCGGCGTCTTTCCAGATCACCGGAAGCTCGATCGGATAGTTGGGATCGACCCTTTTATCAAGTTCTTTGCCGGGAGTGGGGGCGTAGAAGATCTCGTCGTAGTAGGCGCAAAGATGAAACCGGCGGCGCTCGGAATCGATCCGTTTGTACTCACCCGGTTCAAAGAAATAGCGTGGCGTTCCCGAAAGCTCACTGTCCGCTTTCGAAAGACGGGGAAAGGCGGCTAAAGACGCCAGGCCCGCGCCCGTGCCGGCTAAAAAACCGCGGCGAGACAATTTCATAACGAACCTCTCATCACAAACTACTGTTTCTCTGCTTTGGGGAAAGGGCCGAAACTCTACAGCTGTTGGATATCCATGCCTCCGCCGATATGGATGACCTGCCCGGTCGAGTAGGCCAGTTCCCCGCGCAGCAGCATCGCCACGGCTCGTCCGACGTCACTCGGTTCGCCCCAGCGGCGCTGAGGAACCAGCCCCTCGGAGATGAGCCGGTCGTACTTTTCCTCCACGGCGGCGGTCATATCGGAGTGAACGATCCCCGGACGCAGTTCATAGACCGGGATTCCGTATTCGGCCAGCCGCGCGGCGAACAGGCGGGTCATCATCGCCACCCCCGCTTTCGAGACGCAGTATTCCCCTCGCGAGGTACTGACGGTGGTTGCCGAAATAGAGCCGATATTAACAATCATCGGCGAAAACGCGCTGTCGGCCTGTCGGTCACGGAGGAATTGCTGAGCGACCTTTTGCGTGAGGAAGTAGGGGCCCCGAAGGTTGATCCCCAGAACCCGATCAAAGCTCTCGACGCTCGCCTCGAGAATATCGGCGCGCACCAACGGCGCCACGCCGGCGTTGTTGACCAGCGCGTCGAGGCGGCCGACCTTCCGGTAAACCTCCCGGAGGAACGCGTCATGACCGTCGACGTCGCTGATATCGTGCGAAAGGAAGGCGACTGAGGTGAGATATTTCTGACGGATCGATTCGATGAAATCGGCGTAGCGCGACGGATCGCTTCGGCCGCACAGGACGACGTTCCATCCGTCCGCGGCCAGCGATTCGACGATTCCGCGGCCGATCCCCCGTCCGCCGCCGGTGACCAGGACGTTCTTCTCTTGGTTACTCTTTGCATCGCTTGACATAGCGCGTTCCTCCGGCCAAAAGTCTATAAATCGCTAGCGCTTCCCCAGTTCCGCCGAGCGCTTAGCGGCGGCTTCGACCGCCGCGATCATCGCCGCGCGAACACGGTACTCCTCCATCGCGGCGACACCGGCGATCGTCGTTCCCGCGGGGCTGGTGACACGGTCTTTGAGAAAACCGGGGTGCTCGCCGGTCTTAAGCAGCATTGCCGCGGCCCCCTTGAGCGTCTGCGCGGCCAGAATCGTCGCGACCTTGCGAGGGAGGCCCATCTTGACCCCGCCGTCGGAGAGCGCCTCGATGATCTGGAAGACGTAGGCCGGGCCGCTGCCGGACAGGCCGGTGACCGCGTCGAGCAGGTTCTCGGGGACCTGGAAGGCAACCCCGACGGTTTCCAGCAGCTCTTGAACCAGACCGGCGTCGTGGGCCGAGGCGCACGACGATGGGGAGAACCCGCTGGCCGCCTCGCCGACCAGGCAGGGGGTATTCGGCATCACGCGCACCAGGCGGATATTCTGGGCGATCTTCTCTTCAAAGTAGGCGATCGGGAGCCCCGCGGCGATCGTCACGAAAAGTTTGTCGGCCAAATTTCCCTTCCAGGAGTGAATCTGATCGACGACCACCTCCATGTGCTGGGGTTTGACGCAAAGAAAGATCAAATCGGCGTGGTCTAAAACCTCTGTGATGGTCGAGCAGACGGTGCCGTTGATCAGCCGCTTGAACTGCGCGAGTGCCTCCTGCGAGATGTCGTAGCCAAAGACGTTCTCCCGCGAAAATTTCTCCGCCAAGACGAACCCGCCAGCCAGGGCCAGAGCCATTTGACCGGTGCCGATGAAGCCGATACGATCGTTTGCTTCCATTGTTTTTTCCTCGATTTTCTCAAAACGCTGTTTTGCCGAAAAGCCCTCCCCCCTCTATAGGTTCGGGTCAGATGCATTATAATAAGGGGACGTTTTCAAAACAAGCCGCTTAACCGTATCCAGCCCTTAAGCTGACTTGCTTCAGCGGGCGGTGAAGTTTTGTCAATTCCTCAAAAACGAAAGGATGTCTCGCAATGGAAGAACGCGTCTACAATTTCTCCGCTGGTCCGGCCGTCATGCCACTTCCCGTAATCGAGAAGGCTCAAAAAGACCTCCTCTGTCTCCCCGGCGCGGGCGCTTCTATTATGGAGATCAGTCACCGCAGCAAGACTTTCGACGCGATCATCAACGGCGCGAAAGAGAATATCCGCAAGCTCTACAACCTTCCCGAGAACTACCGCGTCTTCTTCATGCAGGGCGGCGCGCTGACCCAGTTCGCTCTGGCGCCGATCAACCTGGCTCAGGGCAAGACCCCCGATTACATTGTCACCGGTACCTGGAGCAAAAAGGCCTCCGGTGAGGCCAAGACCCAGGGACCCGTCAATATCGTCTGGGACGGCAAAGCCGTCGACGGCGCCTTCCGCCGCAAGCCGACCGCCGATGAGTACAAGCTCAACCCCGAGGCCCCTTACTGCTATATCACCGGCAACGAGACGATCGAGGGGATCGAGTGGCAGAGCGAGCCGGATACCGGTGATGTCCCGATCGTTTGTGATTCCTCCAGCAATATTTTCTCGAAGCCCCTGGACATCAACAAGTACGGTCTTCTGTACGCCTGCGCCCAGAAGAACGCCGGTCCGGCCGGTGTGACCGTCCTGATTCTCCGTGAGGACCTTCTGGAACGTTCCGCCGACAACCTCCCGAGTCTGTTCAGCTACAAGAAGGTGGAAGCCGGCAACTCGATGGTCAATACCCCGCCGACTTTCGCTATCTATATGCTCGGTCTGGTTACCGATTGGCTCCTCAACGAGATCGGCGGTCTGGACAAAATGCAGGCGATCAACCAGAAGAAGGCGAAGATGCTCTACGACGTGATCGACGCCTCGAACGGTTACTACAAGGGGCATGCCGAAAAGGCGTATCGCTCGATGATGAATGTTCCGTTCCGTCTCCCCTCCGAAGAGCTCGACAACAAGTTCAAGGCCGACGCCGCGGCGGTTGGTCTGGCTTCCCTTGGCGGGCACCGCAGCGTCGGCGGTCTGCGGGCTTCGATCTACAACGCGATGCCGGTCGCCGGTGTTGAGAAGCTCGTCACCTTCATGGAAGACTTCCAGAAGAAAAACAGCTGATAAAAAGCGTTCTTTTCGCCTGCTCACTTAAAAGCCAGCAAGTGTGGTGGGTGGATTAGAAAGGGCCGGGTTCTTTACGAGCTCGGCCTTTTTTTGTGCCTTTACCGATAACAAGAAGCGCTTACCGACGCACGTCGTAGCGCACAGCCGGATCACTGTCCAAATGGTCGTAGTTGGCCGCGATGAGTTCCCCCTCCAGCTGCAGGTACTCCAGGCGCGCCGCGGTATCGCATACGGCGAAGAAGGTGCGGCTCTCGTGGCTGGTGAGGTAGAGCCGCCGAGAGATCTCCATACAGGTGAGCGGCTCGTCACAGCGGCGCAGGATTTCGAGCAGACGCTCGTTGCGCCGCTTCGAAGCCGCCTCAACTTTGGCGATTCTTCTCACCGGTGTGAGGATCGCTTCCTCATGGCCGGGGAGGAGTACGAGCTGCTTGCCCTCTTGCTGACGCGCCAGTATCAAGGCACGGAGTTTGTCGATCGACTCGTTGTACCGAACCAGGCCGGTTTGCGGCATGATTCGCTCGGGCCAGATCTGAGTCAGCGTTTTGGCTAAGACCAAGTCACCGCCGACGAGGTAATTCCCAATCTCAAAAGCGATGTGGCCGGCGCTGTGCCCCGGGAAATGATGTACCGTCGCCGGACCGATCGTGTCGCCGTCGGATAAAAGCCGATCGACCGTCGTGGAACGGGTTCGCCCGGGAACAAATCCGAAACTCAGGAGAATCGGTTCGATCCGCTCTTCCGGGGCACCACACTCACGCAGAAAGGTCCGATGGCGCATCAGACCGACAGCCGCCCGTTCGTCGTAGGAAGCGACGACGCGGCTGTCGTACCGGTGGCATGCGACCGACGCGCCGGTCGCATGCCGGAAGAAGTTCGTTCCCCCGAAGTGGTCGATATGCGCGTGGGTCAGTAAAATGGTTTGGATATCGGTCAGGTGAAAGTTCGGCTCGTGGTTCGCCGCGATTTCGGTGAAACCGTCGAGTATCTCACTTGTACTGGCGGGGGTGCCGCATCCGGTATCGATCAGGATGGGGGCAAACCCATCCCCGAAAACCAGATTGACGAACCCCCGCAAATGGGGGAGAACCTGGGTTTCGATTCGGTAGATTCTGATTCCGCCGTCGGTTTCAAAACGTTCGATCATTGTTTGTCAATCGTTTGTCCGTCGTTTGTCGTGTCGTCACCGCGCCGGCTCCATGCGCGTGCGGGGGACTGATTATTTTTCTTTCCCGTGACTTTGGTAATAGTCGCTGATCGCTTTCATCGTATCGGCCGGGTAGTCAGTCGAGAAACTGGCGA
>CADBTE010000207.1 GCA_902797455.1 uncultured Planctomycetota bacterium
AAGAACGCGATCAATATGGGATTCGGCGGCGACCGGACCGAGCAGGTTCTCTGGCGGCTGGATAACTCGCCGTTGGAAAATGTCCACCCGAAGGGAATCTGCCTCCTGATCGGGATCAACAACATCGCCTACGGCTCGTCGACCCAGGATATCGCCATGGGCGTGCGCGCCGTGGTACAAAACCTCCGCGCGAAGTTCCCCGAGGCGAAGATTGCCGTTTTGAAGGTCTTCCCGTGGGGGTTCTACCCCGGCGAATACCGAGACCCGGAGAAGGTTGATGAACTGAACCGCATCATCCCGGCGGCGCTGCTGGGAATCGACAATGTGAGAATTGTCGATCTGACGGAGAAACTCTGCGACGCCGAGGGAAAACTGACCAAAGAGGTGATGCCCGATCTTCTTCACCCGAACGCCTTCGGCTATGAAATCTGGGGGAACGCGATGGATGGGATCGTCAAGGAAATGCTCGCCGAGTAGCTCCGATCCACGAAAACGGCCGGTCCTCGCAATAAACAGTGAGGAAAATGATCTTTCGCGATTGATTTTCCCCCATCGATCGTGGATAATACTTTTTCACAGTTACCCGTAACCGGATTTTTCACCCCTTTTGGAGACTGTATCATGAAAAGACCGTTCGTTACCGTGAAAGGCCTGGTCCTGTGCGCCGTGGCCTTGACCGCCCTGTGCGCCGCGGGTTTTGTTCGCGCCGAGGACGAAGCCCCCGCCGAAATGGTCGCCCGCGGCCGCCTCCTTCTCGACGGCGGCGACGGCGACAAGAACCCCCAAGAGGCGGTGAAGCTGTTCCGCGAGGCCGCCGAACAAGGGGACGCGGAGGGGCAGCTCGAATTGGGGGTCTGCCTTCAAAAGGGAATCGGCTGCGAGAAAAACCCCAAAGAGGCCCTGAAGTGGTACCGCCGGGCCGCCGAGCAAGGCAACGCGAGCGCGCAGAACGAACTGGGGTTCAGTCTTATGCACGGCTTAGACGGCGAGAAGAAGAACCCCGAAGAGGCGGTTCAGTGGTTTCGCAAGGCCGCCGAGCAGGGGAACGCGAATGCGCAGAGCAATCTGGGCAGCTGCCTCCGAAGTGGCATTGGCTGCGAGGTGAACAACGAGGAGGCCGTGTCGTGGTACCGCAAGGCCGCCGATCAGGGGCTCGCGGCCGCGCAGTTCAATTTGGGCAACTGCTTTGAAAAAGGCAAAGGCTGCCAGAGGAACCTCAAAGAGGCCGTGACGTGGTATCGCCGGGCCGCCGAGCAGGGAGACGCGGAGGGGCAGTTCTTCTTGGCGGATTTCCTCCTGGAAGGGATCGGCTGCGACAAAAATCCCGAAGAAGCCGTCAAGTGGTACCGCAAAGCCGCGGAACAAGACCGTCCGAAGGCGCAGTTTATGCTGGGCTGCTGTCTTGTGGAAGGGATCGGCTGCGACGAAGATCCCGAAGAGGGCTTGACGTGGTTTCGCCAGGCCGCTGAAAAAGACTATGAGGACGCGCAGTTCTTATTGGGATACAACCTTCTCCATGGCATCGATTGCGACAAAAATCCCAAGGAGGCCGTCAAATGGCTCCGCCGGGCCGCTAAACGGGGGCAAGCGGACGCGCAGTTCTTTTTGGGCGTCTGCCTTATAAAAGGTGTCGGCTGCCGGGAGAACCCCAAAGAGGCCTTAAATTGGATTCAAAAAGCCGCTGACCAAGGCCAAGAGGACGCCCAAGCGATTCTTCGAGATTTGGAAAAACATTAGTCCCCTTCCCCAAACCGGCCGGCATACCTTCCAAAACACGCCCCCGCTTGGGGGCGTGTTTTAGCCGGCACACTCCCCGATCGTCGTCGCTTTCAACCAATCAGGGGCCCAGTACCCACTTTCTCTTTTCGGGAACCGGCGGCCAAAGAAAGGCATCCTCGATTGATTTTTCCCCCGCGATCGGGGATAATACGGTTTAAACGTTACCCATACCCTGTATGTTTTTTCACCCTTTGGAGAGAGCGTTATGAAAAGATCGTTCGTTACCGTGAAAGGCCTGGTCCTGTGCGCCGCGGCCTTGACCGCCCT
>CADBTE010000208.1 GCA_902797455.1 uncultured Planctomycetota bacterium
CACCGCGCTATCGAGAAGAGTGTCGGTTCCTGGCGGGATGAGTCGGCCCTGATCAACTCGATCCTCGCTAAAAGAGCGCTTTTGACCGCCGGCGGCGGGTCGTCGACCACCGTCTCGGCGGCCAAACCGAACGACGCGCTGGCTTTGTCGCAGTCGTCCGACAGTTCCCTGGGGGCGCTCGATCGCGACCGAATGCTCACCAGCGATCCGTCGGCCCTGTTTGATCTGCGGAGCGATCCTCAAACCACGCAAAACGCCGCGCCGCAGATGCGGACCCCCCAAATCCCATCTCAGCAGGCCCCGGGGCTCGATGGGCTCGACGCCGAGCCGGCCGGCCCCGTGCCGGATCTCCCCCAAGACAAACTGGCGGCCGGTGATATCATCGCCTGCGACGCGCTGACGGTTCTGCCGATCGGTGAAGGATACGACGCCACGGTCAGTGCCAATACCCAGGGGAAACTCATCGAACTGGGGATCGAGCAAAAGGACGCGGAGGGGAAACCGATCCTCGACGCCAACGGCCACCCGACCGTCACGCCGCTTCGCCGCGGGATGATGGTCCGCGCCGGCGATGTCCTCGGCAAACAGTTCAACCAAGAGTTCATCGCCCGCAAAGAAGCGGCGCAGCGTCAGCTGATCGTCGCCGAGAAAGAGGCGGGCAAGACACTGGAGATCGAAGTCGCCGAGCTGGCCGCTTTGGTCGCCAAGTCGGAACTGGACCGCGTCCGCCAGGCCAACCGCGACATGCCGGGGGCGATCGCCGAGGAGGACGAGGTCAAGCGGGTCTACGAGTACAACCGCGCCTACAAGTCGTGGGAGAAGGCCAAATACGACCTCGGCATCAAGGCCGATGAGGTCGAGGTCCGCAAGGCCGAGATTTTGATCGCCGACGCCCAGCTGGAAGAGCGCAAGCTCATCTCCCCGATCGAGGGACAGATCGACGACATCTACCAAAACGAGGGGCAGTGGCTGCGCGAGGGAGACAAGGTCTTCCGCGTGATCCGTCTGGATAAGATCCAGGTCGAGGCCCGTTTCGACGCGTCGAAGACATCGCCCGACGCCGTTCAGGGGAAGAAGGCGACGATCTTCGCCTCCCGCCCGGGAGAGCAGACCTGCCAGTTCGAGGGGGTCGTCACCTACGCCCGTCCGATCATTCAGCATACCCGTTTCGCGGCGTTCATCGAAGCCGACAACGGCAAGACCGAAAACGGGAGCTGGTACCTGATCCCCGGGATGCACGTTCAGGTGGTCGTCCACCCGTAAGAAACATTTCCGCCGCCGCTTTGGAATTAAACATCGCAAGGGAATAAAGCTCGCATGGTAACGCTTTCCGACAGTCTGGTATCGAGTTCCGCGCGCGTGATGAGCTTCTACGCGCGAACCGACCTGACGGCAAAGAAGGAGCAATACCTCGGCCGTACCTACTGGATCGTGAAAGATCCGCTCGGGCTGAAATATTACCGTTTTCAGTCCGAAGAGTACTTTATTCTCAATCAGCTCGACGGCACTCGAAGTTTGGACGACATCAAGGACAACTTCGAGAAGGAATTCCCGCCGCAGAAGATCACGCTGGAGGAGCTTCAGAACTTCATCGGGCAGCTGCACCAAAGCAGTTTGATCGTCGCCGGCGTCCCCAACCAGGGACACGAGCTGCTGAAGCGGCGCAACAAGCGCCGCCGGCAAGAGGTCATCGCCGCGATGTCGAACATCCTGTGCATCCGATTCAAGGGGATCGACCCGAACCGGATTCTGGACTGGATGCTCCCCTACGTGCGCTGGATGTTCCATCCCGTCTCGATCTTCTTTGCCCTGGTACTGATGATGTCGGCCCTTTCGCTGGTATTGATCGAGTTCGACACCTTCCGATCGAAACTGCCGGAATTTCGTCAGTTCTTCGGGCTCAAAAATATGATCTTCCTGAGTCTGACGCTCGGCGTCACCAAAGTGATCCACGAGTTCGGACACGGGCTGACCTGTAAATATTTCGGCGGGGAGTGCCACGAAATGGGGGTCATGATCTTGGTTCTCACCCCCTGTCTGTACTGCAACGTCTCCGACTCCTGGATGCTCCCGAACAAGTGGCATCGCGCGGCGATCGGTCTGGCGGGGGTCTTTGTCGAGTGTACGCTCGCCTCGATCTGCACCTTCTTCTGGTGGTTCTCGAAAGAGGGACTCTTCCATTACCTCTGCCTCAACGTGATGTTCCTCTCCTCGGTCAGTACGATCATCTTCAATATCAACCCGCTTCTGCGCTACGACGGCTATTACATCCTCGCCGATATTTTGGAGATTCCGAACCTCCGCCAGAAGGCGACTAAGGTGATGGCCAAAAAGGCGTCGGAATGGTTCCTTGGAATGGAGAATCCGGACGATCCCTTCCTTCCCCAGCGCAATCAGATGCTCTTCGCCGCCTACACCGTCGCGGCGGTGGCGTACCGCTGGATAGTGATGGCGTCGATTCTGTTCTTCGTCTACCGTTTCTTCGACTCCTACGGGCTGAAGGTCATCGGGCAAATCATCGGGGCGATGTCCCTCTACGGGCTTTTGATCATGCCCCTTTGGAAGATAGCTAAATTTTTCTGGGTTCCCGGGAGGATCTATCGAGTGAAAAAGGTTCGCTTCTATTCGTCCCTCACCGGCCTGATGCTGATTTTGGCGTTCTGCCTTTTCGTTCCGCTCCCCTATTCGGTCTACGCGCCGCTGGTGCTGGAACTTCGGCAGGACAACGCGACGACCGCCAATCTGCTCGTCCCCAAGACCGGCGGGGAGCTGGTCGAAATCAACAAACGCGACGGCGACACCGTCAAAAAAGGGGACGTCCTGGTTCGGCTGCGCAACCGAGCGCTCGACCAGGAGCTGGTCCGTCTTCAGGGGGAGCTGCTCGAGGCCAAATCGCAGTACAAGATGTTCTCGACCCTCCTGGATCAGCGCGACGCCGCGGCGCGCCAGCAGGAACTGCAGGAGAGGATCGACGCGCTGACGCAGATGGTCAGCGCCCGTCTGCGCGACCGCCAGCTCTTGGAGCTCAAGGCGCCGATCGACGGCGTGGTGGTCTCCCCTTACTGGAAACCGGCCAAAAAGAACGATGACCCGACCGTCTTCGACGAGCTCCCCGAATGGTACGGAACCGCCCTTTTGGATCGAAACCTCGGGCTTCCGCTCCAGCCGGGGACTCACGTGGCGAGTGTCGGCGACCCGACCAAACTCGAGGCGCTTTTGATCGTCAACCAATCGAAGATCGACTTCGTCCAGGCGGGGCAGCAGGTCAAAATCAAGCTGGAATCTCTCCCCTCGCGCACCTTCGACGGGACAATCGAACGGGCGATCGATATTGAGCACCAGCGGATGGAATCGGTTCCGATACAGCTCTCCACCAAGGGGGGAGGGGCGGTTCCGACCACGTCGGAATCGAACGGTCTTGAAAAACCGCAGTCCCCGTCGTTCCGTGTCCGCGTCGACGTCGACAACGACGATCTGATGATGCATGTCGGGATGACTGGCAAGGCAAAGATCCACGTCGAGCCGCAGACCCTTTTCGCGCGTCTGCGCCGCCTGGTCACCGACGTGTTTAATTTCAAACTGTGAGCGCGACCGATTCGGCTTTCGAACGGGGGCTCTCCCCCGAGGACCGCCACCGCTTCGGCGTCCATTTCACTTCTCCCGCGCAGACGGCGCTGATCCTGGGACCGTCGCTTCTGGACCCTTGGCGGCGAAGAATCACCGCCGCGCGCCGGATCGATGAGCTTCTCGCCCTTCGAGACGAATTAGCGTCGCTGAAAATCCTCGACCCGGCCTGCGGCGCCGGGAGCTTTTTGGTCGACGCGCGCGGCGCCCTGCTCGACCTGGAAGCGGAGATCGTCCGCCGCGCGCGGCGCCTGGGGAAGAACCTCTGCGATTTTCGACCGGACGATTTTTGCCTGACGCCCCAAACCTCGCTCGGCCAGCTCTTTGGGATCGAGATTCGGCCCGACGCGCTGCGTCGCGCCCGCGAGAAGCTGGTCGAGGCACAGCGCCGCGCGCTGGATCGGTGGAACGCGATCTTCGGCCTCTCGCTCCCCCCCTGTTCCCCCTCTTTCCCCGAGTCGAACCTCATCCTCGGCGACGCGCTGTTCCTCGACTGGCCCCCCTTCGACCTGGCGGTCGGGAACCCCCCCTTTCTGTCAAAAAACAAAATCACCGCCGAACTCGGCCTGGAGAAATTCCATCGGCTGCGCGAGCGCTATTCCGAGATCCCCGGCCGGGCCGATTACTGCGTCTATTGGTTCTATCGAACCCACCGGCTGATGAAGCCCGGGGCGCGCGCCGGCCTGATCGGGACCGACACGATCCGTCAGAATTATTCCCGCCAGGGGGGCTTGGAATATATCACCAAAAACGGCGGGACGATCGGTTTCGCCGCCGCCTCCGAGCCGTGGCCGGGAAGCGCCAAGGTTCGCGTGTCGGTGGTCAACTGGATCAAGGGGAGCTGGCCCGGCCGCAAGACGCTTCTGGTTTCGGATCCGGAAAGACGAATCACCCATCCGGCGGTGATCCCCCCTTCCCTTTCCTCCCAGACCGATGTCACGGGGGCGCTTACGCTGGCCGTCAACCGTCAAAAGAAATACTGCTTCCTCGGCCAGACGCACGGACACGAGGCCTTTTTACTGGAGGCCGGCGAGGCGCGGCGGCTTTTGTCGCGGCATCCCCGGTGGAAAAAAGTCTTATTCCCCTACCTCACCGGCGACGACCTGCTTGGCCGCGCAGCCGACTCCCCCAGCCGATACGTTATCGATTTCTCCGGCCTTGCCCAAGAGGAGGCGAAACGTTACGGGGCCCTTTACCGGCGTCTGGCCGAAAAGGTCTGCCCCTATCGACAAGCCAAGGCGCTGGCGGAACAGGCGCGCAACGCCCAGGCAAACCGCGGAGGCCGCCATCACGCGCACGCCTTCGCCCGCTGGTGGCGGCTCTTCTGGGAGCGGGAGGAGCTCCTCGAGACGCTAAGGACAATTCCGCGCTATATCGCCTGTTCCCGCGTCTCGAAAGAGCCGATCTTCGAGTTCGTCGATTCCGCGATCCACCCGAACGATTCCCTCCAGGTCTTTGCCTTCGACGACGACTACAGTTTCGGCATTCTCCAAAGCGCGGCCCACTGCCGATGGTTTTTGGCGCGCTGTTCCACCCTGGGAACCGGCTGGCGCTATACCGCCAACACCGTCTTCGACACCTTCCCCTGGCCGCCCGGTCCCACGAGCGCTCAGGCCGCGGCGGCAGCACAGGCGGCGGCGAATCTTCGCGCCGCGCGGCAGGCGCTCGTTGACCGGCACGCCTTGTCGCTGCGTGAGCTCTACGCGCGAAAGAAAGATTTCACCGAACTGGCCGACGCCCACGAGGCGCTGGACGACGCCGTATGGGCCGCCTACGGGGCGCGGCGGGGGGAGGATATTCTCGCCTTTCTGCTGGAACTCAATCGCGCGATCGCCTCGGGAAAGAAACGCGGGCGGGCTCCCGGTCCGGTGAGGCGTTGAAATTCACCTCCCCCGGTGGTACACTCCTCCTTTGTATCGAGACCGTTTCTGTCTGTGCCCCCGCGTTCCCCCGTGAAAAAAGGCCCCCTATGACCCTCCGTTCGATCCTCCTGTTTTTGTTCGCGCCGCTGATCACCCTGATCCTCTGCTGCCTGCCGGCGCGCGCCGACGATGCCGCGAACACTCCCGTCGTAAAATGCGAGGACTCCCCCTTCGGGGTCTGCGCCCACATCGCCTTCGGGGATTCGCGCCTCGATAAAATCCTTCAGGCGATCCGCGACGCCGGGATCCGCTTCGTTCGAGCCGACTTTGTCTGGTCGATCATCGAAAATCCTCAAGGGACATGGGAC
The DNA here is from genome assembly GCA_902797455.1 of uncultured Planctomycetota bacterium. Taxonomy (GTDB): domain Bacteria; phylum Planctomycetota; class Planctomycetia; order Pirellulales; family Thermoguttaceae; genus RUG695. The sequence continues at coordinate 5,855 of CADBTE010000208.1, forward strand.
TTCTCGCGGATCGACGCGACTTTGGACGAGATGGATAAGTACGGCCTGACAATGCTCCCGATTCTCGATTACGACACCTCTTGGAGCCGTCCGGTGGTCGAACACCTCGACGCCTGGGGGGAATTCGTTCGAACGACCGTGTCGCGCTATAAGAATCGAATCCGCTATTGGGAGATCTGGAACGAGCCGAACCTGCAGCAGTTTTGGTTCTTTGAACCGAACGCCGAGGAGTACACCAAACTCCTGGTCGAGTCGAGCCGCATCATTCATGAGATTGATCCTGATCTTAAGGTCGTCTACGGCGGCACCTCGGGGATCCCCTATAAATTCATCGAGGAGAGTTTCGCCGCCGGAGCGTGCGAGGCGTTCGACGTGATGAATATCCACCCCTACCGCAACGGCCTGGCTTCGGTCGGAACCGAGGACCGTTTTGTGTACGAGATCGACCTGACGCGGGAGCTGATGGAGCGTTACGGCGTCGGCGACAAGCCGATTTGGATCACCGAGATGGGGTGGTCGTCGATTCCGATGTTCGAGGAAATCTACACCTCCTACCCGCTGGCGACACTGCGCGCCCTCGATCCGAAAAAGATCGCCGTCTTGGAAGACCGCGCCTATCCGCATTCCCGCGGTGACGCGGCCGCCATCTTTTACTCTCAGATCGCCTCGATCTGCCCGACCGAGTCGATCACCCTGGATCAATTAGGGGCGATCACCCCCGAGCAATACGAGACGCTGGTTCTTCCTCCGGGGGAGTCGTTCCCCTCGAAATACTTCAACCAAATTCGCGATTTTGTCGCCCGCGGGGGGACGCTGATCCTCTCCGGCGGTGTCCCCTTCTACTACGAGGACCGTCCCGACGAGGAGGGGGTCTGGCGGACCGATAAAGCCGCGGCGCCGGAGGATTTCCGACGCGCGATGAGGATCGGCTGGCGGGCGGAATGGTTCAGCCCCGGCACCCCCGGGATCGCCCCGATCGAGGTGACCGACGTTCTGTGCCAAGCCGCCTCCGATCCGGAGATTCTCCGCAAGGCGGCCGGGCGGATGTACGCCAACCGCTTCTATACCGACGCGCTTTTGAAGGAAGGGGATCAGATGATCGTCCTGGCCAACGGCGTCAAGGACGATTTCCGCGCGGCCAGCGCGGTGATCTACCAATTCAACAGCGATTGGAAGGGTCGAATCATGATCACCGGGGGAAGCCCGTTCGGTGTCCTGGCGACCGAGAGCGACCAGGGCCGTTACCTCTCCTCGGCGATTCTGCTGTCCCTGTGCGCTGGGATTGAGAAGTTCTTCTGGTACCAGATTCTCTCCTCCGAGCGCGATCCGAACGATAAGGAACTGCACTTCGGACTGACCAACTCCGACGTTTCGCCGAAACCGGCGTACCTCGCCTATCAGGCGCTGACCCGAGCCGTCGGCGAGGGGGCCGGCGATTTTAAGCGCGACACCGCCGACGATATCGACTGTGTCAGCTTCCGCCGGGCCGACGGTTCACGCGGCTGGGCCGTCTGGTCCCCCGGCCGCGCGAAGAAAGCCCGTCTGACCTTAGTCGGCGAGGTCGCCGAAGCGTTCGATTTCCAGGGGAACGCCGTTTCGCTCGATGATCTTCTTTCCCCCGAGGGAGGGACCATCGAGCGGGGGATGATCTACATCCTCGGCCCCGAGGAACTGAAAGCCGAGTTTCTTGGCAAGTGAGGAACACTTCCTTTTGTTTTTTCGGCTCTTCACCCGTTTTGGGGGAGTCCCTTTCATGGCGCCAACTGCCGTCTCACCTTGTCCGGTAACGCCTCATCGCTGCCCTCAATATCCATAGACAACGTTCTCCCCTGAGATTGCCTTGTATCGCGCTTTTGCTCTGATCACTTGCCTATAAATTACCTTAAAAACGGCCTATGAATAATGACTTCTAACAGCC
>CADBTE010000209.1 GCA_902797455.1 uncultured Planctomycetota bacterium
GCCGGACGCGGCTACGTGACGCCGCAGGATGTCAAAGAAATTGTTCACGACGTCCTTCGGCACCGGGTCATCCTGACCTACGAGGCCGAGGCCGAATCGATCACCGCCGAGGAGATCATCTCGCGGGTGATCAACGTCGTTCCCGTGCCGTGAGCGCCGCTGCCGTACCGTGAGCGCCGCTTCTGTACGAAAATTCTCCCGCGGATCCAAGCCGCGGGTTCTATCCACAAAAAATACCTATGCCACAGGAAATCAACGATCTGCTCAAACGGGTCAGGCGGCTGGAGATTGTCTCGAACCGCTTCGCCAACGACCTGTTCGCGGGGCAGTACCAATCGGTCTTTCGCGGCCGGGGGATGGAGTTCTCGGAGGTGCGCGAGTACCAGCCGGGGGACGATATTCGTCAGATCGACTGGAACGTCACCGCCCGGACGGGGCATCCCTTCGTCAAGCGCTTCGTCGAGGAACGGGAACTGACCCTTCTGTTTTTGGTCGACGCCTCGGCGTCGGGGCTGTTCGGTTCGAGCCGCTCGAAGATCGAAACGGCCCTGGAGACCGTCGCCACCTTGATGTTCTCGGCGCTGAAGAACAACGATAAAGTCGGCCTCCTGACCTTCGCCGACGAGGTGATCGGTTACACCCAGCCGCGCAAGGGGCGCACGCACGTGCTCAACCAGCTGCGGCAGCTGGTGGCGCTGAGGCCCCGCGGCGGCCGGACCGAATTCATCACCGCGCTGGACTACGCCGACCGGGTCACCAAGCGCCGCTCGGTTATCTTTCTGGTGAGCGACCTGTTCGCCGAGGAGGCGCAGCGTCCCGAGCTGGAGAAAAAACTCGCGCGGCTGCGCCGCCGGCACGATCTGATCGTCCTGACGCTGACCGACCCGCGGGAGGTCGAGTTCCCCAATATCGGGCTGCTGCGGCTGCGCGACCCGGAAACCGGCCAAACCGCGACGGTCGATACCGCCAGCCGCCAGGTGCGCGAAGAGCTCGCGCGCCGCATGCGGGTCAATAAAGAGGCGACCGAGCGTCTGCTGCGCCGCGCCAAGACCGACACTCTGGCGATCGGAACCGACCGCGACTTCCTCGGCGACCTGAGGGGGTTCTTCAAAAATCGTCAGCGCCTCCGTCATCGGGAGAATCCGTCATGAACCGATACCGAATCACCTTCCTGGCCGCGGCGCTGCTGCTGTTCGCCGCGCTCCCCGCACGGGGGGCCGAACGTCAGGCCCAAAGCGCCGACGGCTCGATCGAAGCGGTCTGTTCCCTCCCGGGCGACGGCGCGGGGATCGCCGATCCGATCGCTATGACGATCACCGTCCGCCAGAGCTTGTCCGACGACCAAGAGGCGGCCGCCGTCACTTTCCCCGAGTTCGGCCCGAAGTACGGCGATTTCGACGTCGAGCGCACCGACAGCGCCCCGCAGATCATCGCCGCGCGCGCCGCGCAGCAGGGGTGCGTCGTGACGCTCGCCCCGACGCGCGTCGGGACGGCTGTCCTCCCTCCGATCCCGATTGTTCTGACCCGCGGCGGCGCCTCCGAGACAATACTGATCCCCGCCGGGACCTTTCCTATCACCTCGATCCACGACCCGGCCGGCGCCTCGCTCGACGCCCTGGCCCCCCCGCGCCCGCTTCGCGGCCCCTTCCCCTGGCGGCGGGTGCTCGGCCTGGGGCTTGTCGCGGCGCTTTTGGCCGCGGCGCTGCGGGCGTACTTGGTCCATCGCCGGGGCGCGCCGGCCGGTTCCGTACAGGCGCCGCGTTTGACCGCCTCGCAAAAGGCGCTGCGGGCGCTCGATGTCCTCGTCGGCTCGAATCTGGCGAAGCGGAACATCGCCGAGTTCTATCTGCATCTCACCCGGATCGTCCGCGCTTACATCGAGGAGACGACCGAACTCAAAGCAATCGAGCAGACGACCGAGGAGTTTCTTCAGGCGGTGCGCTCCCGCCCCGAGGCGCTCGGCGCCCATCAGCGCTCGGCGCTGGGGGAGTTCCTCGAGTTCGCCGACCTGGTGAAATTCGCCCGTTTCCGGCCGACCGACGAGCAGATCGACGACGGCCTGCGGAAGGCCCGGCGGTTTGTCACCGAAGAAAACAATACCCCCGAAGATACCGGTTCCCCCAAAGATACCGATACCCCCGGGGCGGCCGTCGGGCGGGACGCCAAACGCTTGACGGAATAACACAAATAACCAACAGCCCGCGCGGGACAATCACACACGCCGCGCGGGGACGACACACAGGTAATAGAACACCATGACACTGTCAGCGATAATACTGCCGACGATGACGCTGCCGACGACGCTGCCGTCCGCCTCCCTCTTCGCCGCGGGGCGGACACTGCGGCTGGCCGATCCGCTGTGGCTGCTGGCCGCCGTTCCCTTTTTGGCGGTTCTTGTGTGGTGTACCAAACGCCGGGGGCGCCAGGCGGTTCTCTTCCCGGCGGTCGGGCTGCTGCGCTCGATTCGGCCGACGATCCGCCAGCGGCTGCTGGTCTTGGTCCCGATTCTCTTCGGCGCCGGCGGCCTGGCCGCGATCATCGCCCTGGCCCGGCCGCAGGCCGGCGAGGAGGACTACCGGGTTCGCAGCGAGGGGATCGATATGGTCCTGTGCCTCGACCGAAGCGGCTCGATGGCGGCGATGGACTTTACGATGGACCGCAAGCGGGTCGATCGGTTCACCGTCGTCAAGCAGATCTTCCGCGACTTTATCCTCGGCAGCGACCGCTACTCGGGGCGTCCGGACGATCGGGTCGGGCTGATCACCTTCGGCGGCTATGTCGATTCCCTCTGTCCGCTGACGCTCGATCACGAGGCCCTGGCCGAGACGCTCGAAATGGTCAACCTCCCCGAGCCGCTGCGCGACGCCCACGGACGGATCATCAGCAACGACATCCTCGACGAGGAGAGCGCCACGGCGATCGGCGACGCGCTGGTCACCGCCGTGGAGCGGCTCGAAACCAGCCGGGCCCGCAGCCGGGTGGTCGTTCTTCTGTCCGACGGCAAGCAGAATACCGGCGCGGTCAGCGCCGAGGAAGCCGCGGCGATCGCCAAGAAGAAGGGGATTCGGGTCTACACGATCGGGATCGGCTCCACCGGGGTCGCCCCCTTCCCTCAGTACGGCCCCGACGGGCAGAAGGTGCTGGTCAATCAGCCGGTGGAACTCGACGAGAGGGCGCTTAAGCAGATCGCCTCGGCGACCGGCGCGGAATATTTCAACGCCCGCTCGTCCGGCGCGCTGGACGAGATCTGCCGAAAGATCGACGAACTCGAAAAGACCGAGCATACCGAACGGGTCTTCACCCGGTACCGCGAGCTGTACTTCCCCTGGCTGGCGTGGGGGGCCGCCCTGATCGGCCTGGCCTCGGTGCTGAACCTCACCTGGCTGAAGACGACGCCGCAGTAAAAGCACCGCCGCGGCAAGAGCAGCGCCGCGGCGGCGATCGTAAATGACGGCGGCGCGCAAAACAAAATATCATAAATACCCTTTCCCCTTCCCCCCCGCGGGCAAGGGAAAAAAGCGATAGAAAACTAAGGATTTAACCCTATGAACTGGACATCGCCCGGCATCTTAACGGCGCTTTGGATACTTCCGGTTTTTGCCCTTTTGCTTTGGCGGCAAAGAAAGCGGCAGAAGCGGCGCGAGGAGCTCTTTCTCCAATCGCCGATGACCGGCCGGCTCTTCCCCGAGGCGACCGCCCGCCGGGCGTTTTGGCGCGGGGCGCTTTTGCTCGCCTCGTTGGCGCTGCTGATCACCGCCTTGGCCGGTCCGCGCTTTGGGGTTTATTTTGAAAAAGTCACGCGGCGCGGTGCCGATATTCTCATTCTTCTGGATACCTCCCGCTCGATGCTCGCCGAGGACCTTGCCCCCAACCGGCTGGAGGCGGCCAAACTCGATATCGAGGACCTCTTGAGCGCCGTGTCGGGCGATCGGGTCGGGCTGATCGCCTTTGCCGGAAAACCGGTCATTAAGGTCCCGCTCACCAGCGATTTCGGTTTCTTCCGCGAGACGCTCAAGGGGCTCGATACCCACGCCGCGCCGATGGGGGGAACGGCGATCGGCGACGCGGTCCGGCTGGCCCTGCGCGCCATGGCTCCCGACGCGGCGCGCGATCAGGCGATTTTGCTGATCACCGACGGGGAGGATCACGAGTCGATGCCGATCGAGGCGGCTCAAAGCGCCGCCCAGCGGAATGTCCGTCTGTTTACCGTCGCCCTCGGCGATACCAAAGAGGGGGCGCGGATCCCGCTGTTCGACAAGAACGGGAAACGAACCGGCTTCGAGCAGTACAACGGGCAGGAGGTCTGGAGCAAGGCCGACGTCGATCTGCTGGCGCGTCTGGCCGAGACGGCCAACGGCACCTTCCTCAGCGCGGGGACCGGGCCGTGCGACCTCGGGGAGTTTTACCTCTCGGCGATGGAGGACCTCAGCCGCGCCGGTTACGGCCAGTCGCAGCAGCGGCTGCTGCACGAAAAGTATCAGCTCTTCCTGGCCCTGGGCTTAGCGGCCCTGACGCTCTGGCTGGCCATTCCCGCGGCGGCGCGGCCCCGGTGGGAAGAGGAGATACAGCCGGCGGCGCGGGACGCGGCCGAACGAAAGACAGGCGCCGGGGCGTTTCTTCGCCGCGCGATAATGCCGGCCGCCGCCGCGGCGCTGGCCCTCATCGGCGGGGCGGCCCCGGCCGATACGCCGCCGCAGACACCGCCGATAACAACCGCGCAGCCAACCGCCGAGGGAGCGGATCCTCGGCCGGCGCCGGAAGATATTTCTTCGGAGGGGATATCACCGGAGGAATTTTCGCCGGAAGAGATGACGCCGGAAGAATGGGACGAATCGGCGGGGGGGGAAAGCGCCCAAAAAGAAAAGAAACTCTCCCCCCGGGAGCGTTACCGCGAGGCGTGCGCCAAGCGGGACGACCCCGCCGCCAGCGCCGAAGCGGAGGAGATCTTCGACGCGCTGATGCGCGGCAACGAGGACAAGCGCCTCACCCCCCTTTGCGCCTATAACCTGGCGCTGATCAAGGCCCGCCGATTGAGTGAGGCGGCCGAGGCGGCCAACGCCGAAGAGCCGGACAAAAGCCAACCGCCGAACGGCGCCGAAGAGCCGGCCAACCCGGCCGACGTACGGCAGTCAGCCAACCCGGCCGACCCGAACGGCGGCGCCCCCCAAGCGCGGCAAAAAGACCCGCTGACCCTCTACCGCGAGGGCCGCGCCGCGCGGGAGGGGAAGCGCCGGGAGGTCCGCCGACAGACCGCCGAGGCGGCCGATCTGTTTCACGAGGCGGACGACCCCAAGGACAGCCGCCTCCATCGGGAGGTAACAGGAAATATCGATCTTCTGCGCAGCTGGCTGATCGGCCAGGAAAAACGCTGGGCGGACGCGGAGCGCCAAAAACGC
>CADBTE010000210.1 GCA_902797455.1 uncultured Planctomycetota bacterium
AAGCTGGCCGAGGAACTCGGCAACGCCCGCGCGGCCAACACCATTCTTTTAGGGGTGATGTCGAACGTTCTCCATTTTCCCGAGGAGAATTGGAAAGAGTCGATTCGCTCCTGTGTCAAACCTAAGTTTGTCGACGTGAACATCAAGGCGTTCGAACTCGGCCGCGCGATGAAGTAAGTTTCGCCGGCGCGTTTTCGCTCACCCCGCGATGAAACAAAAGGGGGCGGCCTGGTCTTGCGGCGCAAGGCGGCCGCCCTCGCTTATTTGACGGTCAAAAAGGGGCGGCTATCGCGGTTTGCGCGCGGTCACCACCGCCGACATGTCCTCCGCCGGACGCGCTAAAGTGACCTCCTCAAAACCGGTCTTTTCGAGCAGCGTTCGGACCTCCTCTAAAGTATACACTCTTCCAGAGGGAGTATTGACGAGCATGTTCACAGAAAAGAGTGCGGCCGCGGCGTTTTGGCTTCGCTCCTTCCGGGGGAAAATATCGCGCACGGCGATGGTACCACCCGGCACGAGCGTACGCAGGGACTCGGCAAACATCTTCGCGGTCGCCTTTATGTCCTGCTGATGAATGATCGCGCTGATCCAATGCAGATCACATCCTTCGGGGAACGGGTCGGCGTAGAAGTTACCCGCGACGGTCTCGATTTTTCCGGTCAGTTCCGGTTCCTCCAGTTTCGCCAGACGGGCGCGGGCCTCAGTGATCCCGATCGGCCGATCGAAGATGATCCCTGAACGAGCGATTCCCCGGCGCAGGAACGCCAGGGTATAGGTCCCCGAGGCACCACCGAGATCGAGCATCTTTTCGAACGGACCGAACCGTCCGGCCAGGTCGTCGGCGATGATTCGCGCCAAGGGCGCGCCAACGCAGTCCATGCCGAGGACGAAATGGCGGTCGTCAGCCTCGGGGCCGAATGTCCCCGCGATTTTTGGGGCGGGAACCCCGGTTCGGACCACATGCGCCAGCTGGCTCCAAGAGCGCAGGCACGACCCCCAGTGTGCCATGATCGGAACCATCGTCTTGGGGGAACGGGAGTCGAGGTAGGGAACAAACCCTTCCGCGACACGATACCCCGGCGGGGTTTCCTCGATCGGCCCGATCTCGACCTTCTCCAAAAGACCGAGGAAGGTTAGGCCGTCGAGCAGCGCCTCCAGCGCACGGGGGTCGCAGCCGGTCTTGACCGCCAGGCGCTGGACACCCACGGCGATCCCTTCCTCGATAAGAGGGGTGAAGATATCCAACTCCGCCGCCGCGGCCAAGAGCGCCGCTGCCTGATAGCCATTCATCAGTCGATGAATCAGATCGAGCGGCTGTCCGCTTTCCTTTCTTTGTTCCATCGTTTCGTTCCTCCCCAAAATATTTCAAGAAAACACCCACACACGCGGCTGACACAAAAAAATTGTACCCAGCCAAAGGAAAAAGGGCAAACGCGATAAGAACACGAATGGCGGGGAAAGAAAAAAAGCGGGCCCCGCAAAAACGGGGCCCGCTTTTTAGAAGGCGTCGACCGGACTCGAACCGGTAAATGACGGATTTGCAATCCGTTGCCTTAGCCATTTGGCTACGACGCCGTGGCGTGGGAAAAACCAGCCCTTCAGGCCAGCCACGCCGGGGAATTATAACCCCCTTATCGGCAATCGGGAAGGGGGACTTTCGTTATTTTTCGATTTGCGCCTTGACCAAACTCTGGCCGCAGTACTTTTTGCGAAGAGCCGGCTTTTCGATCTTTCCGGTCGGGTTGCGCGGAACCTTGTCGAAGATAAACTTACGCGGCCGCTTATAGCGGGGGAGTTTCTCACAGAACTTGGTGATCTCCGCCTCGCTGAGCGAATGGTCAGGTTTGACTTCAACGATTGCCGCGGCGATCTCTCCCAGACGCGGATCGGGCAGGCCGATGACCGCGACATCTTTGATAGCGTCGTGCGCTCGGAGGAAATCCTCGATTTGGACCGGGTAGAGATTCTCGCCGCCGGTGATGATGACATCTTTTTTTCGGTCGACCAGGAAGATGAAGCCATCTTCGTCTTCCATCGCCATATCACCGGTGTAGAGCCAGCCGTCGTGAAGCACTTCGGCGGTCGCCTTCGGGTCACGGTAGTAGCAGGTCATCACGCCGTCTCCCTTGACCGCCAGTTCGCCGACCTCACCGGGTCTGACCGTCTCTCCCTTTTCGTTGATGATCTTGGTCTCCCATCCGTAGCCGGCCTTGCCGATCGCGCCGACTTTATGTTCATTCTCGACCCCCAGGTGGACACACCCCGGACCGATCGACTCACTCAGGCCGTAGTTGGTATCGTACTGATGGTTCGGGAAGTACGACTTCCAGCGACGGATCAGGGAGGGAGGAACCGGCTGCGCACCGATGTGCATCAGACGCCAGCGGGACAGATCGTAATCTTCCAGGCGGATTTCACCCGACTCGATCGAATCGAGGATATCCTGCGCCCACGGAACGAGGAGCCAGACGATCGAGATTTTCTCTTCCGAGACGGCGCGCATAATCCATCGCGGCTTGACCCCGCGCAGCAGGACAGCCTTGCTGGCCGAAATCAGACTTCCGAACCAGTGCATCTTCGCTCCGGTATGGTACAGCGGCGGGATGCAGAGGAAATTATCTCCGTACTTCTGACCGTGGTGATTCTGCTCCACGGCGCACGAGCACATCAGGGAGCGATGTTTATGAAGAATCGCCTTGGGGAACCCGGTGGTCCCGGAGGAGAAGTAGATCGCGGCGTCGTCATCGTCGGTGAGTTCGATCCCGGGAGGATCCGACGAGAAACACGAGTCGATCCTCTTGTAGCTGTCGGCGAACGAGGGGCACCCGTCGCCGACGTAGATGCGTGTCACCACATCGGGAATGTCTTCGCAGATCGCTTCGACGCGGCCGATGAACTCCGGGCCGAAGACCAGGGCGTCGGATTCGGAAAGGTCGAGGCAGTATTTGATCTCCTCGGCTGTATAGCGGTAGTTCAGCGGGACGGCCAAGGCGCCGCTGCGCAAAACTCCAAAGTAGATCGGAAGCCACTCCAGCGAGTTCATCAGGAGGATCGCGACTTTGTCCCCCTTGCCGATGCCGCGGGACAGAAGCAGGTGAGCGAACCGGTTCGCTGCCCGATCAAACTCTTCCCAGGTCATCTCCCGCCGGTGCGAGGTGGCTGCCCGGTCGACCTCGACCAGGGAGAATTCCTTCCAGGTCAGAGCGTTCTTCTCTTGTTCTTCGGGATTGAGCTCGACGAGGCAGACATCACTGCCGTGCTCACGAGCGTTACGAGCCAAGTATTCGGTAATAGGCATAGTCAGATTCCTTTAATGTTTCTCCCGCGCGGTGATTATCACGCGGGTGGTTGAACGAACGGACGTTTGAGAACTACTGCCTCGCGTAAATGGCTTTGGCCATGTCGCTGATTTCTTTGAGACTCGGTTTTCCGGTTCCCAGGAGCGGGATCTTTTCGACCTGATGGAAGTCGGCCGCGGCCGGGATCCAGATTTGGGGAAGCCCCGAATCGGCCATTCTACGACAAATTTCTTCAGGGGAAAGTGGGAGCTCTGTATAAATGACAACAATCCGTTCCCCCTTTTTGGGGTCGGAAACCGCCGTGACCGAGAATTTCGGCGCGATGGAGTCCTCATCGTCTTCCGGTGACTGCGAAGCGACGATTTTCTCGATTTCTTCCTCGATACGGATATGGGGGATCATTTCGCCGCCGATTTTCGAGATGCGTGAGAGTCTCCCCGTGATAAAGATGAATCGATCGTCGTCAATCGCCGCGATATCCCCGGTAACATACCATCCGTCGCGCAGAACCTTGGCGGTCTGTTCGATGTCGTTGTAGTACCCCTGCATCACGGTCGCCCCCTTGACTTCGAGCATTCCGGGGGTATTGGGCCCCAGCTCCTCGCCGGTCTCAGGGTCGGTGATTCGAACGGCCAGCCCGCCCAGAGGGATACCGATCGAACCGACCTTTACGTAATTGTGCCATTTATCAAGCCAAACGGCCTTTGGAATATTGGCGGCCAAAACAGGAGATATCTCGGTGGCGCCAAACCCCTCGACCAGATCTTGACCGAACCTCTGTTTCCAGGCCTCCCCCAGATCGGCGGGAAGTTTTTCGGCACCCGCCATGTTGATGTAGATGTCGCTTAGGTCTTCAACTTGGCATTTGCGCAGATAGAGTCGGAAGAACGTCGGAGTGCCGACGAAAATTCGGACCGGGTATTTGCCGCACATCTGGCTGATAACCTTCGGGTCGAGTGGGCTGAAGTGATAGACCACCTTCAGTGGGCTCATCAGCGGGCACCAGACCGTGGTCGTGAACCCGAAAGAGTGGAACAAGGGAAGAGCCCCCATCATCCACCAGTCATCTCCGGGATTAAACTGCCGGACAAACTGATTGATATTCCAGGCGATATTCATGTGGCTGAGGACCACCCCCTTGGGGCGGCCGGTAGACCCGGAGGTGAAGACGATCGTCATCGTGTCGTCCGGCTTCACCTTATGAAGCCCGAGCAGCCGGACCAGGCAGCAGGTCGGCAAGAGCGACTGTAATAGGCCGATAACCTTATCGGCGGCGGTGATCGTCTTGGCGGCATCCTCCAAGATGATGCAGGGGGCCTGGGGTTTGAGGTTCGGGACTTTCTGAAGGAATTTTCGACTGGTGACGATATGGCGGATGCCTGTAAGATCGCAGCAGTAATTCATCGCGTCGTTGCCGATGGTGAAGTTCAGGTTGATCGGAACCCGCCGATCGATTGTCAGCGCTGCGTTGGCGAGCATCCCCGGAACCGTGGAGGGGAGCAGAACCCCAACGTTCTTCTCGTCTTTCCCAATGAGCCGTCTGAGCAGCTGCCGGAAGATCAGCATACGCAAAATTGCCCCGCGGCCGGTCAACTCGATACCGGTCGAGTCGGCAAAGCGCCTTTGCTTTGCGAAACGGCGGTTGTTATAGAGCGTTTCGACTGCCGGCAGACG
>CADBTE010000211.1 GCA_902797455.1 uncultured Planctomycetota bacterium
CGCCGACGTCGTCTGAATCATCGGAGCCCTTCAGCCAGCTGCCGAGCCGCTTGCCAATTCCATCGCCCCCTTCGTCGGGGTCCTTGAACTGTTTGCCGTCGTCCTTGACTTGGTCATCGGCGTAAATGTCGACAAACGGATTGCCGTGGGCGTCGAGCTTCGACATCTCTTCGGCCTGGAGCCGCGCCTGCTTTCGGGCCATACGCTGTTTGGTGATCGTCGAGAGCTTCGGTTTGCCCAACTCTTCGCTGAGGTAGATGTACCCGCCGAAGGCGCGGGCGGCGGCTAAGTCTTCCGACTCATCGGCGGAGAACTCTTGGGCGGCCAGCGGCGCGATCGGGGGGACCATCGGGAGCGAGGCGTCCACGGCGCCGGAGGTGTCCGATTCGGACTGTTGGCGCGCGGGGGTCGTCAGGTCTTGACGGCCCTGGTCGACCTTCTTGCCGTAGAGGATCGCGCGGCGCTCGGCGACTCGGGCGTTCCACTCGGCGCGAACCGCCTGGCGAACCCGTTCCAGCTCAACACGCTCATATCCCTGGATGCGCATCAAATGGCTCGGGACATCGATGCCGGCGCCGGCCGGGGTCAGTTCCGCCGCGGCGCCGGCGATATACGCCTTGCGCGCCTGGTCGGGATTGCCGAGCCGCGCCCAGCACAGCCCGATGAAATATCGGTAGGCCGGGTTTTCGGGACACATTTGGGCCGCGGCGTTGAAATGCTCCATCGCCTCACCGTACTGACCGCCGAAGAAGAGGTTAATACCCTGGCTGTACCGGGCGACAGCGGTAGAATCATCGGCCGCGTAAAGGGCAACCGCCGTAAAGAGGAGGATCGTCGAGAGGATCACGCGGATCGTCTGTCGCATAGTGAACTATCCTAATTTACTTAGTTTGCGCCGTTTAAGGTTTGGGGGGCACACGCCGCCGCCGCGCTCCCGCTTCCGGCGGAAACGAAAAAACTCCCTTATATAATAAACGATGAAAGGCCCGCGTGCAAGTTTCCCCCCTTTCCGCCGCCGGTGATATTTCTCCCGCGGCGCCGAAGGCACCCATTTTAACGAATATAACGAACACAATGCCCGCGCCCGGCCGGATTCGGATCGTTGGCGGAAACCATCGGGAGCGGACGGACTTTCCGCGGGCTGTCTCTTTTTTTCCGCGCCGCGGTGTGTTAGAATGACAGTAGGGGGGAAACGCCGTTTTTGCGAACCGGCAGCGGGATTTTACAAAACAATAACGGAAGCGAGAATTAACATGGGTAAAATGGGGTTCGGTATCGTCGGCTGCGGAATGATCGCGAACTTTCACGCCAAGGCGATTCGAGAGGCGGGCGGGGAGCTGGTCGCCTGCTATGACCAGGTTCAGGCGGCCGCCGAGAAATTGGCCGACACGTACGACTGCCGGGCGTACCGTTCGCTGGACGAACTGCTCGCCGACCCGCAGGTCGAGATCGTGACCGTCGGGACTCCCAGCGGCGCCCACCTCGACCCGGCGGTCGCCGCGGCCGAGGCCGGGAAACATATCATCGTCGAGAAGCCGCTGGAGGTGACGCTCCAGCGCTGCGACGCGATTATCGCCGCCGCCGAAAAGTCGGGGGTCGTTCTGTCGACCGTCTTCCCGAGCCGCTTCCATCCCTCCAGCGTGCGGCTGAAGGAGGCGGTCGAGCAGGGGAGGTTCGGGAAGCTGACGCTCGGCGACGCCATCGTTAAGTGGTATCGGACGCAGCAGTACTACGACAGCGGCGTGTGGCGCGGCACCTGGAAGCTCGACGGCGGCGGGGCGCTGATGAACCAGGCGATCCACTCGGTCGACCTGCTCGCCTGGCTGATGGGGCCGGTGGCCGAGATCGGCGCGATGACCGGCCTTTTGGCGCACGAGCGGATCGAGGTCGAGGATGTCGCCATCGCCAACCTGAAGTTCAAAAACGGCGCCTTCGGGACACTCGAGGCGACCACCTGCGCTTGGCCGGGGTACCTGAAGCGGATCGAAATCCACGGTTCGACCGGTTCGGCGGTGATCGAGGAAGAGGATATTATTAAGTGGGACTTCGCCGAAGCGGCCCCCGTCGACGAGGAGGTTCGCCGGTCGATGGCCGCCAAGCGTTCGACCGGCGGCGGCGCCGCCGACCCGGCGGCGATCGGCCATCACGCCCACGCCAAGCAGTTCAAAGATGTGATGGAAGCGATTAAAACCGGCCGCAAGCCGGCGATCGACGGTCACGAAGGGCGCCGCAGCGTCGAGATTATTGTTTCGGTCTACGAGTCGGCCCGCACCGGGAAGGTGGTCGCCCTCCCGTAGGGAAATGAGCGCCGTAAGAGAAAAAGCGCGGGGAATCGGTTCGGCTGCCGCGCGTCTTTGGGGAAAGGGTTTCTTCGATGGTTCAGCGCCGTTCTTCAGGGCAAAACCGCCGCGGTCCACGTCCGAAGCATCACATGCGCCCTTTCTCCCGGGCGCCGAAGCGTTCGGCCGGCGAAACGCGCGCCGCCGCCGGGTCGGTCTTCAGCGGCGCGCCGCTTAGGGGAAAAAAGCCGGCCGCGAAGCCGTCCGACGCGGGGACCGAGCCGGTTTCCCCTTCGCAGGAGCATCGCCTCCAGCAGATCTTGGCGGCCGCCGGGTTCGGGAGCCGCCGCGCCTGCGAGCAGCTGATCACCGACGGCCGGGTCGAGGTCGACGGCCAGGTCGCTCGTTTGGGAGACCGCGCCGACGCGCGCACGCAGGTTATCCGGGTCGACGGCGAGGCGCTTCCCAAGATGAGGCCGGTCTACCTGGCGGTGAACAAGCCGAAAGGGTATCTGTGCACCAGCCGCGACCAGCAGGGGCGCCGCCGGGTGATCGACCTGGTCCCCCAATCGTTCGGCCGCGTCTTTCCGATCGGCCGGCTCGATCAAGAGTCGGAAGGGCTTATTATCCTGACGAACGACGGGGCGCTGTGCGAGCGGCTGGCGCATCCGCGATTCGAGGTCGCTAAAAAGTACCAAGTCCAGGTCGCCGGCCTGGTCGAGGCCGAACTGGTCGACCAGCTCAAAAAGGGGATTCACGTCGCCGAGGGAGTGGTTCAGGCCGACGAGGTGAAGATCCTCTCTCCCCACAAAAAGAGTTCCATTTTGGAAATCACCCTGCGCGAGGGGAAGAACCGCGAGATCCGGCGCATGCTCGCCCGCGTCGGGCATAAAGTGCTCCATCTCAAGCGGGTGGCGGTCGGTCCGGTGAAACTCGGCAAGCTCGCCGCGGGGGACTATCGGCCGCTGACCAATGAGGAAATCTCCCGGCTGTACAGCGCCGCCGGCCGGCCGAACACACCCAAAGCGGCCGCCCCCCGAGCCGCCAAGAGCAGGGCGTCGGCGGGTAAGGAAAGCCCGGCGACGCCGGACCGTCAAAAGCCGGACCTTCAAAAATCGCACGGCCGAAAACCGCCGCGTCGGAGGGGAGTATGAGTCCCAGCGACGATGTGTCCGATTCTCAGGACTCCGCCTGCGCGCTTCGCCGGATCACCTGGCTGGGGATGATTCTCAACCTGGCGCTGGCCGCGCTCAAGGCGGCGGCCGGTATCTTCGCCCACAGCCAGGTCTTGGTCGCCGACGCGGTTCACTCTCTGTCGGATCTGTCGACCGATGTGGCGATCCTGGTCGGGTCCCGCTTTTGGACCCGTCCGGCCGACGAGGATCACCCGTACGGGCACGCCAAACTCGAGACGATGGTGACGGTCTTTATCGGGCTGGTCCTGGGGGTGGTCGCCTGCGAGCTGATCGTCGCCGCGATTCACCGTCTGTATCTTCTCATCGAGGGGAAGACGTTCCCGCTTCCGGGGATGCCGGCTTTTATCGCGGCGGTCATCTCGATCGCCGTCAAGGAATGGCTCTTTCACCGCACCGCCCTGGTCGGCAGCCGCTGCCGCAGCACGGCGATCCTGGCCAACGCCTATCACCACCGAAGCGACGCCATCAGCTCGATCCCCGCGGCGCTGGCCGTGGGGGTCTGTCTTCTCTTTGGGCCGAAGTACGCCTTCCTCGACCCGGTCGGGACGATCCTGGTCAGCTGCATGATCTTCTTTTCGGCGGTGAAGATCATCCGTCCCGCGCTCGGGACGCTGATGGACCGCGGGATGAGCGCCGAGGATGTCGAGGCGCT
This sequence comes from uncultured Planctomycetota bacterium, assembly GCA_902797455.1. Lineage (GTDB taxonomy): Bacteria > Planctomycetota > Planctomycetia > Pirellulales > Thermoguttaceae > RUG695. The sequence continues at coordinate 4,128 of CADBTE010000211.1, forward strand.
CAAGCGCTGCGTCTCAGAGAATGTGGAAGTCCGCGGGCTGCACAAGCTCCGAACCCGCCCGCTCGGGGGGGAGTCGATGTCGGTCGATCTGCATATCGAGGTCGATCCGTCGATGTCGGTGCGCGACGCCCACGAGTTGTCGCACCGTGTCGCCCGCGATGTCAAGAAGCGGTTTCCCCGCGTGCTGTATGTCTTTTGCCATATCGAGCCGGCCCCGGACGCGGAGAAAGAAGGCCGTGGGGAGGAATAAAAAAACGGCCGCTTGCGGCGGCCGTTTTTTACAGGCGGCACGCGGCGCGCTGTTGGCGCGCCCGCCGCGCGTGTTAAATCACCAGGAGAACTCGGCGCCGCCGCTGACGTTGTGCAGCCGCTCCAGGTCGTTGAACAGGATGTCATACGCCGCGAAGAGCGAGATGTTGCTGTTCAGGCAGGTGTAGGTCAAGCCGGCGCCGCCCCAGGCGTAGTCGCGGCCGAGGTCGACGCCGCGGATGGTGTACGAGCAGGTGTTGAACTGGTCGCTGTTGAACGCGTTGTTCGCCTCGGTGTTGTAAGCGTTGCCGTAGCCGGTTTCTTCCACGTCGTAGTTGCGGTTCGTGAAGGAGTTGGTGATTTCGACATTGGTGTCGGCGAACTCATGGATCCAGGCGGCGCGGCCCTGCAGACTGAAGGCGCTGCTGCCGTGGGTGCAGCAGCGGGACAGGCGAAGGCCGATGTCGCTGCGCAGCGAGTCGAGGTTGTAACCGTCGCTGTGCAGCTCGGTGACGTACTGGCCGTCCTCGCGGTCGCCCCATTCGGTGCTTTCCTGCAGATCGCTCATTCGGAGATGATCATAGGCGACCCCGATGACCGGCTGGAAGAGGGTGCGCCGCAGCGCGTAGTTCCAGCTCTGTTCCAGACGGACGTTGTACTGGGTACTCTGCAGCTCGCCGTGATGCATACGGTGGACGTAGTTCGAGTTGAGCGGGCTCTCACCGAAGTGCAGGAGACGGTCGGCCTTGAAGTTGTCGCGAGTGATGCCGGCGGTGCCGAGCAGGTTGCCGAAACAGAACTCGTGGACACCGTAAAGACCGACGTTGTACGACTGGGTCTTGCTCGAGTTGTCGAGGCCGTTTCGGTCGAGACTGGTATAGCCGTAGGCGCCGTAGATGCCCACGCGGGTTCGGTGCGAACGATAGAGGTCCCCGCCGATGATGAAACCGTTGGTCTTATAGTCGAAGTCGCCCGCGTTGCCGTCGCTTTCGATCTCACCGAAGTTGCCGTAGTACATCCCCCAGAAGTTGTGACCGGCACCGGTGACGCAGTCGCCCAAGGTATCCTCGCAGGCGGTGCAGAATCCGGCGGCGTCACAGCCGCAGCCGCAGCCGTTGTTGATCGGACCGCAGGCGCAGTTGCATTCCAGGCAGAAGTCGGGACGGAGGAAGTCGGCCAGGTGATTCTGGACGATCCAGAGGTTCTGACGCGACATCATGGCCATATCGGCGTAGATCGCGCCGCTGAGCTGATCGAGCGCCTTTAAAGCACCCTCGGTGGCGTAGTTCGAAACGTAGGTGTACTCGCCCTTGCCGTTGGAGTAGCCGTAGTCGCTGTCGGGGACGTTGCCGCCGTTGATGTTCTCGTTATCCAGCGCCGAGAGAACGTTGAACAGATCGCCCTCGCTGTAGTTGTCGTTGGCGCTGTTGAGCGTGTAGGCGAGGGAGTCGAGGTAGGTGCCGACGTTCTTCTGGTTGCTTGTCACGCCGGTGCGGCCGTAGACGAAGTCGCGGCGCAGCGAGACGTAGTAGTCGGTGTCGTTGTAGAACCCTTCGGCGTGGAACAGACGCGGCGTCGCCGACTTGGTTTTGTTCGACGAACCGGTGTCATAGTTGTCATCCAGAAGGGTATCGTAGTCGTACTCGTTGGAGGCGCGGATCTTAAGCGCTTCGTTGACGGTGAGGTGGCCGTCGTTGACGGTCAGGAAGACGTAGTCCTGCCCGACGCGCAGCTGCTCGCCCGAACCGCCGATCCACAGTTCCCCGCCGTTGATAACGGCGTCGCCCTGTACGGTGATCTTCCCGATCCGGCCGTTGTAGGTGTCGGTCACCAGCATGCCGCCGGTGGCGTTTTCGATCCCGCCGGCATCGGCGGCGGCCCTCAGCGTTCTGGTGGGCGGAACGTAGGTGTTGCTCTGGTTGAGGAAGCTGCCGCCGACGTAGGTGTCGGAAATGAACTCCATCGCGCCGAGGTTGTTCAGGTCGCCGCCGACGTTGACGGTCTCGTAGTGGCGGATGGTCGAACCGAAGTTGATATCGAGGTTCCCGCCGACGTTCAAGGTCGAGCCGACGCCGGTCCCCTGGATGAGGCCGCCGCCGAGGTTCGTCAGGTTATTGGCGACATTGAGGTTCTCGACCCCGGTGAGCACACCGCTGTTGTCCAGCGTCCCGAGCGTGTAGGTCGAGCCGACCCCGGTGGCGCGGATGTAACCGCTGGCGGCGTTGGTGAGCGTTCCGCCGACCGACATATTTGAGTAGTTGACGATCTTGGCCGCGCCGGAGAGGTCCTCGGCGAGCGTCTGCATCGCCGGGGTGTCGGGGCGCTTGTTTTCACGATCATCCTGACCTTCGGCGTTGGGGTGAGCGGCGGCTTTCCACTGGGTCAGGGACTGATCCGGGTCGGGGCCGGCGTTGACCAGATCCCCGTCGACATCCATCGACGAGTAGATTCCGACGCTCGTGTCGGCGTCCGGATCGGCGGTCGCGCTGATCACGCCGTTGTTGGTGATATTGCCGGCCTTGAGGGTCGAATTGGCGCCCACCTCGAGAATCGAGCCGTTCTCGCGGTTGGTGATCGTCCCCTCGACATCGATCTCCTCAACGCTGTCGAGCAGACCGGAGTTATCAAGCTCCCCGGCCTTGAAGGAACTGCTTTCGCCGGCCCCGCGGATCAGGGCGTCGGCGGCGTTGACCACCTGGCCGCTGACATTCA
>CADBTE010000212.1 GCA_902797455.1 uncultured Planctomycetota bacterium
ATCCGAGGATCGTCGGGTCGATCTGAAGCGGTTTCGGCCCGAGGACCGCCAGGCGGAACGGCCCGAAGGGAAAGCGCCGCAGCGCGTCGTTGACTTTTTGGCGGGTCAGCGAGTCGATCTCCGCCTCCAGTTCCGCCATCTCTCGGACGCGGCCGAGGGAGAACCAGTCGCTGACCAGCGCCGAGGCGCGGGCCGAACATGGCTCCATGCCGATCACCAAGTCCGACTTAAGACGGGTCCTCATCCGCTGGAATTCCTCTTCCCCGACACCTTGCCGGGAGACTTTCTGAAGTTCCTCGACAATGACGTCGAGCGCCTCCTGCGCCGTATCGTTGCCGCTTCCGCAATAGCAGCAGACCGACGAGCGGTTCCCCTTCAGCGCCGAGTAACTGGCGTAGACCGAGTAGCAGAGCCCGCGCTTTTCGCGGACCTCGGTGAAGAGGCGGCTGCTCATTCCGCCGCTTAGGATACTCAGCGCCATACGGTAGGGACGCGAGATGGGATCGTCGAGCGATGGGGCCGGCCAGATCAGGCCGATCTGAGTCTGGGACGATTCGAACGGGATATGCGCCGTAAACGTCGTCTCCTCTTTCGGCTCGGGGAGGGTGCGCCCGGAGCCGTTCCAGCCGCCGAACAGGTCGCTGACCAGCCGAACGACCGCGTCCCAGTCGAAGCGGCCGGCGATTCCGAGGATCGCTCCCTGGGGGGAGATCAGACGGCGGTGCTGTTCGACAACGTCTTCGAGCGTCACCGCCCGAAGGGACTCAGGAGTGCCGAACGACGGATGCGCCCAAAGGTCGCCATAGAAGATAGTACTAAGGGCGATGAGCATCTTCCGCGCGGGTTCATCCTCCAGCGCGGCGATCTCCTGCAAAAGCGACTGGCGCGACGGCTCGAACTCCTCTTCGGGAAAACGGGGACGCAGCACCATGTCGGCGGTGAGCCGCAGAACCTCGGGAAAGGTATCGAAGAGCGTCGAAACCCGAAAGATCGAGTGGGTATTCGAGACCGACTCGGAAGCGTCGGCGCCGAGGTTCTCGAAAGCCGCCAGCAGCTCGCGGTTAGTGTACCGGCCCGCCCCGCGGGCGGCCATTTCGGTCAGCAGGCGCGAGCATCCCTGGCGGCCGGCCGGGTCGTCGACCGAGCCGCAGGGGAGATGGAGCACATACGAGAGACTCTGGCTCCAGGGGATCTCTTTACCCAAGACGACCAGCCCGTTGGAAAGCTGATGAAATCGTGTTTTTTCGTCCATGGCGGTACTTTTCCGTGATGGCGTTGCGAGTCGCGAGAGTTTTCCTCAGTATATCACAACAGGGGAACTACTCCAAATAGACCTCGCGGTAGATAATCTGCCGCGTTTCAAACCCCATCCCCTCGTAGAGGCGTATCGCGGGGTGATTCAGCGCGGTGACCGTCAGCTCAGTCCAATGGCAGCCCGAGGCGAGGAACCCCTCCATCGCCTTGAGCAGAAGCGCCCGGCCAAGCCCCAGACGGCGAAACTCCGGGCGAACCACCACGTTCTGGATCGCCGCGGTCGAGGAACCCCTTCGAAGCGCCTGTATCGAGGCACAGAACTCATATCCCTCGGGGGAAAGCGGTTTCGGTCGGGCGATCAGCCAGGTACCGCGGGGGAGAAAGTTCACCGAGGAGGCGACCGAGCGCATCAGGCGAAGACAGGCGTCGAAATTGCGGAACGTCGGAAAGATCGTCCCGTCCAGATCGTGGACAAAGCCCTGGTAGATCACCCGCCCGTGGATATCGGTGAACTTCTCTTTCCAGGGGAGCCACACGTACCCGTCGGGAAGTTCCGCGGCGCGGATCGGTGCCTGGAGTCGCTGCCCCATACGGAGCCGTTTGACGTACTGAACTTTCATCTCCTCCCCTTTGGGCGGGCTTTTTGTCGGCCGCCTTCCGGCCGCCACAAGAGCGTATTGTATCCGTCCCGCCAAAAAACGGCAATTCTTTCGGCGGCGGAATCCTCGGGAAGATCACCCCGGAACAGGCCAATCGCCTCGAGAAGTTGACTTTCCCCTTTCGTTGGGGGAAAATAGTCTTTGAACGTGAAATCGGCGCCACGCGCGCCGGCTGTTTTACCCCCCTGCCCCGCCACGAGCGAAGGAACGGTCTTTACGATGAGAAAACACTATTTCCCGACTGTTTTATCCCTTCTTTGTCTTTTGGCCGCGGCCTTCTGCGGCACGGCCGGTTTTGCCCCGCCCCTGGCGGCCGAGCAGCCGACTCACAGCGCCGTGACCCCCCAGAATCGGGATATCCCGCGGTATCATCAGCAGCTCGAACGTCTGAAGCGGGGAGATGTCGATGTTCTGATGGTCGGCGACTCGATCACCCACCTTTGGGAGAGTGTCGGGCACGACGTCTGGGAGCGGTTCTACGGCAG
>CADBTE010000213.1 GCA_902797455.1 uncultured Planctomycetota bacterium
ATGCCAGAAAAAATCACGCGCCGCCGTTTTCATCAAGCCGGAACCACGCTCGCCTTCGGGCTGGCCGCGCTGCAGACACAGACCTCCGGAGCCCGTATCTTAGGAGCGAACGACCGGATTCGGACCGCCTTCATCGGGACCGCCAATCGGGGCCGGCAGCTGATCGGCGCGTTCTCGAAATCGCCCGATATGGAACTGGCGGCCCTGTGCGACGTCGACTCGGCGGTTTTGGAACAGGCGTGGGAAAACGCGGGGCAAAAGCCGATCAAAGAGCACGATTTCCGGGATATCATCGCCCGGGACGATATCGACGCGGTGGTCCTGGCCACCCCGGACCATTGGCACGCCTGGCAGACGGTCGCCGCCTGCCGCGCCGGCAAAGACGTCTATGTCGAAAAGCCCCTTTCGACGACGGTCAAAGAGGGGCGGGCGATGGTCGAGGCGGCGCGCAAGTACGACCGTATCGTCCAGGTCGGAACACACCGCCGCAGCGGGGCGATCTATCAGAAGATGGCGGAGCTTGGGGTCGATCAAAAGGTCGGCAAAACGACCGTCGCCCGATGCTGGCACAAGGGGAATATGTTCCCCAACGGCATCGGCCGCGCCAAGCCGACCGCGCCGCCGGAAAACCTCGACTGGGATCTGTGGCTCGGCCCGCAGTCGCGCGACTACCAAGAGAATATCGCCCCGTACAAATTCCGCTGGTGGAATCAGTTCTCCTCGCAGATCGCCAATAACGGGGTTCACTTTATCGACCTGATCCGGTGGTACTGGAACGAAACCGCCCCGGCGAGCGTCTGCGCCATGGGAGGGGTCTTCGCGGTCGACGACGACCGGACGATCCCCGATACGATGAGTGTCTGCTACCAATTCGCTTCCGGGCGGCTTCTGCTCTTCGATCAGTTCGAGGCCAACGGCAACCCGATGATGGCGACCGACGAGAAGTACCAGGAACTCGGCTATTTTGAAATGCGGGGAACACAGGGGACCTGCTACTTTTACGATCACCGCTGCCTGATCAAACCCGAGAAACCGGGCCAGTTCCAGGAAAAAGGCCCCCGCGCGCCGGAGGAGGAGATTCGCTCCGGAGACCTGCCGAACGGGAACCTCGATATCACCGCCCAGCACGCGCAGAATTTCTTCGACTGTATCCGCAGCCGCCAAAAGCCGAACGCCGACGTCGAGCAGGGGCATCGCAGCACCACGATGTCTTTGATCGCCAATATCTCATTGGCCGTCGAGCGCCGTCTGGAATGGGACGCCCAAAAGGAAGAATTCATCGGCGACGAGGAGGCGAACCGGTATCTGTCGTACGAGTACCGCGAGCCGTGGAAATTGGAAGTCTAAAAAGATGTTAGACACGCCAATGTCGTCTTTCCGGTCCCCTTCCCTGTGCGGCGGCGGCAAGGGGACCGGTGCCATATAAAAGAACCTGTCATTCGTTCCTACACCGCACCTGAGATTTTACCGCGGGACAGTTAAGATGTTTCACAAGATATTTTTTACCGCTTTGTTCGTTTCCCTCGCCGCGGCGCTCCTCGCCGGGGAGCGGGTGATCTACGTCTCGCCGCGGGGGAACGACGCGTTTTCCGGAAACCTCGCCGAGGTCAGCGCCGACGGCACCGACGGACCGCTGAAGACGCCCCAAGCGGCTCTGGAGAAAGTCAAACAGATCCGCGCCTCCGGCCAGCCGAAGGAGCGTCTCGTCTCGCTGGTCGTCGAACTGGCCGACGGGCTGTACGAACTGGACGAAACCTTGGCGATCACCCCCGAGATGGGGGGAACGCCCGACTCCCCGACGATTCTGCGCGCCGCCCCGGGTGCCCGCCCGGTTCTCTCCGGCGGGAGGACGCTCCGCGGGTTCTCGGTCGGAGACGACGGCCGCTGGCGCCTGACGCTGGAGGAGGTCAAAAACGGCGACTGGTATTTTATGCAGCTGTTCCTCAACAATCAGCGCCGATACCGTCCCCGATGGCCGAAGGATCGCGATTTCGCCATCACCGAGCGGATCGAATCCCCCTTTGAGATTCCGGGGTACGAAATCGTCGGAAAGCGCCGCGGAGACAAAAAGTTCCGCTTTAAAGACGACGAGATTAAATCGACCCTGCGCAACCTCACCGACGTTGAGGTGAAGGTCTATCATCACTGGATCTTAAGCCGCCAGAGGATCGAAGCGGTCGACGATACCGAGAAGATCGTGACCGTCATGGGGGCCTCCCCCAACTGCCTCCCCGAGTTCAGCTGGGGGCATTACACCGCCGGAAACCGCTATTACCTCGAAAACGTCTATGAGGCGTTATCCGACCCGGGAGAATTTTACCTCGACCGCTCCACCGGCGAGCTAACCTATATCCCGAAAGAGGGGGAGACACCGGAAAACGTCACCGTCACCGCGCCCAAACTCGAATACCTGATGACGATCACCGGCCGCAAAGACCGGCTGGTCGAAAACCTCCGGTTCGAGGGGCTTACATTCGCCTTCTCCAACTGGACCACGCCATGGTACGGCAACTCTTCCCCGCAGGCGGAAACAGGGATCGACGCGGCGATTCCGATGGCCGGGGCCCGCTACCTTTCCTTCACCGACTGCGCGTTTCGGAACATCGGGCAGTACGCGCTGATCTTCGGAACGGCGTGCAAAGACGCGCTTGTTCAGCGCTGCGCGATGAAAGATATCGGCGCGGGGGGAATCCGAATCGGGGGGGACCTCTACCGCAACGGCTGGCCGTACGAGAACCTTCTCGACTCCTCGCTGCTGGAGCTGCCGAAAACCGAACAGGTCGCCGAGCGGGTGACGGTCGAGGATTCCCTGTTCGAATACCTCGGGCGGCTTCATCCGGCGGCGGTCGGCATCTGGATCGGTCACGCGGCGCACAATACCGTCCAGCGCTG
>CADBTE010000214.1 GCA_902797455.1 uncultured Planctomycetota bacterium
GACAAAAACCGCGGCGATCCCGCGGCTGGACAGCCCGACACTGGCGGTAACGGCCGAGACGGCCAACTCGCTGACGATTTCCGTCGGCGCGGTCGCGGGGGCGAGCCGCTACACGCTGGAATATTCCACCCGCGCGGACTTCGGCTCCAAGACGACCAAGACGCTGACCAAGCCGGGGGAGGTGAAACTCACCTCGCTGAAGGCCGATACCCCCTATTATGTGCGGGTGAAGGCCAGCGGTACCGGCGCCACCGATTCGGATTACAACCAGCTGACAGAAGCCCGAACCCTGCCGGTCACTCCGCAGGCGAATACCCTTTTGGCCGGCGGCCTAACCGGCCAACGCGCCGAAGGAGCGCTTCTTTCGTCGGACACCATCAACAATACTGCCGCCGATGCCGCCGCCGGTTTCCTCGAAGACGACTCCCTCTTCGATACGCTGGCCGCGTCGGCCCAAACGTGGGAACCGCCGGTGAAGTCGACCTATACCGGTGGGTACGCCGCCGCGCAGGGGTACGATACCGGCGATCTGGAGATCTGTCTCGATATCCTCGCCGCCGAAGCCGCCTTCGGGAGGGAAGCGGTTCTGTAAAACGCAAGCGGCCAAGCGAGCCGGAAAACAAAAAAGCCCGTCTTAAAGGACGGGCTTTTTTGCTCCTTGCGCGAAGGGGCCGGACACACTAGTACGGATTGGCCGGGTTCATCTTCCAGGAGCGGACCGATTTGACGGTGACCGGAGAGTCGCTGAACAGCGAGACCCCCTGGGCCCGGTCGGGGTTCGTCGGGAAGACGCGCCGGCCGATTCCCTGGCGGTCGTTGGCGTACAGCTCGATCACCGGGCGGTCGACCAGTACGCGCAGGGTCAGGTCTTCCCCCTCGGGGAGGCGAAGCGGCGCGGCCTCGCGCGCCGGACGCCCCGCCGAGCCGCCGCGGGTGGAATCGAAGACGAGCGACTGATCGACGGTTTTGGTCATGTCGTTGTCGTCGGTGGTGGGGGTTTTCTCATAGCAGAGAATCGTCCGCTCGTCGGCTTCGGCGTCCTCGCGGACAATCAGGCCGAACCGGCCGGTCTTTTTCAGTTCCTCGGCAGAGATCGTTACCTCTAAGTCGAACGAGTCGCCGGGGAAGCCGGTCAGCTCCAGCGGGTGATCGGGGTCGAGCGTGACGTTTTCAAGGGTCTTTTCGTCGGCGCGCAGCGTCTCGATCTCCGGAACCGGGCACATTCTCAGGGTATCGTCGTCGCCGAGCCACAGCTGCCGCGGCAGACCGTAGGCCCCCGTCCAGCCGTTGATCATCCCGCCGCCGGAACGGTCATTCTCGCCGCCGCGGTTGTCGAGCAGCCACGACCACATAATCTGACGTCCCCGGCCGTCGATCAGCGCCTCGGGAGCGAAATAGGTGTTGTCGACCCAGGTCATTCGGCCGTGGCGCTCGGGGAGGAAACGGTCCCCCGCCTCGTTCAGCGTCCCGATATAATACTGGCACCCCTTGTTGTGGCTGATGAACAGAAGGAGGTACTTGTCGGACAGTTCGCCCCCTTCCTTCGATCGGGCCAGCGGGAGGAAACTGGGGCACATGTTGTCCTCGCTGTCGTCGGTCCAGCGGCTTTGCCGCTGGTAGAAGACCCCCTTGTACCGCCAGTCGGGGTCATCGCCGAGGCGGGTCGCCTCGAAAAGGTAAAGGCGGTCGCCGCGCATATCCTGGGGAGAGTCCTCCGCGCGGCCGTACTTGTTCAGAACCAGGAGGTTCCCGGTCAGAATATAGTACTTCCCATCTTTCTTCCAGATATTCGACGGGTCGGCGGTTCCGTAGAGGAGCTTCCCGTCGGCGGTGTCCAGCTCGGTGATCCCGAACTCGGTCGAGCGGATGACGGGGTTGCTTGCCAGCTTGGTCCAATGCTCATAGTCGGGGTCGTTCGATTTGGCCATTCCGATCCCGAGCGCGCCCCAGAGCATCCAGTACGAGAGGTAGGCGGTTCCATCGTCGTCGAGGAAACCGCCGCCGCTGAAGCAGCCCTCGTCGCCGTCCCCCACGCCGAGGGAATCGGGATGGTGCCGCCAGTGAACCAGGTCGGTGCTGCTTAGGTGACCCCAGCAGAAGCCGGAATCGGCCCGTTCGTAGAGGTACATCAGGTGATAGGCGCCGTTGGCCCAGAAGCAGCCGTTCGAGTCGCCCGGCATCCCTTTGTCCTCGGGGCAGACGAAATGCCACCTGGGACGGAAGGGATCGGCGAGGAACTTCTCGCGCAAAAGACGGCTCGACGCCAAGACGGCGTTGGGGACCGGACCGTCGATCGTCCAGGCGCTCGGGACCGCGGCGGCGGAGCTCTCGCCGCGGGAACAGCGGGCGGACAGAGCCCCCTTCTTGGGGCCGAGGACCAAAAGGCCGTCGGCCAGGGCCGCGTCCCCTTTGAGGAGAATATCGTTGAAGCGGCCGCAGCGCTCATACAGACCCGTGGCGGTGAAATCCCACCAAACCCACGGGGTGACGCCGCTAAGCTCTTTGCCCGGCTCAAGAGAGGCGATCTGCTCGGCGGTGAGCGCCGTGGGGTAGATCCGCGCGTCACGTATCTTGCCGACGAAGGTGTCGGCCTGGTTTTGATCATGGCGGGGCCCGAAGAAGATGACGGCGTTTTCGTCGAACACCTGCCGCTCGCCGGGGATCTCGTACGAGGCGACTAAGGCATCGCCGCGGTAGAAGTCGACCATACGCCCGCGATAGACGATCGCCAGACGGACAAGTTCTTGGGAATCGGGATCCTCCCGCGGCCAGGCGGCTTGGTCCTGACAGGTCCGTTTGTAGAAACTGCTCCCCGGCATCCAAACGCCGCGGCGCAGTTCGCCGAAGACGACCGCGTCGAAGGCGTCGGGGTTGGCCTGGTCGATCGTCAGCGCCGAGCCGCCGGACTGGCTGGGATCGTCGCTCACGGCCCAAACGACCATCGTCTTGTCGAGAATTTTTGAGGGGGCCGAATCTTCGGCGCGTGAGGCGGCCGCCGCGGCAAATGTCACAAGGACGAAGGGGAGGAGGGTTTTTTGAAGTCGCGTCATGACGAATCGATTCCTCTGGAGGGGGTAATATGCGGAAACACCAAGTCTATAAGGTAACCAGGCGCGGGAGGAAAAGCAAGAGACGGCGCGCAAGAGAGAAAAGCAAAAAAAACGGCACGCC
>CADBTE010000215.1 GCA_902797455.1 uncultured Planctomycetota bacterium
CGCCCCGAACAGTTTCGGACCGAACGCGGGGAACAGTCCCAGCACCCCGTCGATGACGCTCGATCAGGCCAACGCGCTTTACCGCAGCGCGCAGGACTTTGTCGACTTCGAGAAGTACGATCAGGCCAACGAGGTCCTCCTCAAGCTCCTGACGACTTCCGACACCATCTGGCAGGACGCCCCGTCGGTCGCGGCTTCGGCGGCGTATCTCCGCTCAAAGGTTCTCTTGAACCTCGGTCAGTCGGACGACGCGCTGACGATGTGGTCGACTATCACCAAGCTGGCCCCCAACTCCCCCGAGGCGGCCTACGCGAACTACTGCCTCGGCTATTGGGCCGATCAAAAAGGGCGCTCGAAGTCGGCGATCGACTATTACGAAAAATCGGTCAGTATCCCGAACGACGGCCGGTTCACCGTCAACGCCTACTACGGACTGGCGTGGAACGAGTGGGAACAGCACGACGTTCGGGGGGCCGAAAAGCATTTCCAAAAGATCTACCGCGAGTATTACGGCAGTGACTATTGGGGACACGCCGCCTGGGCCGCCGCGACGATCAAATTCCAGAGCGGGGACTACGTCGCCGCCGAGCGAATCGTCAACGACGCCCTGGCTCAAGATCCCGATCAGGCGATCGTCGACCGGCTCCTTCTCCTCAAAGGGGAGATCGCGATGAGGAACAAAGATTACGCCAAGGCGCGCGTGGCGTTCAACACCGTGGTGACGAAACCGAGCTACCCCGACTCGGCGCTGGAACGGGCCGCCCGCGATCGACTGGCGGCGCTTCCTAAGTAAAGCCCCGTGAAAGTGTTAAAAAAGGCCGCTGCGGGCGGCCTTTTTTATTTTCTGACGCCGCGTCGAACGGCGGTTCGGCTTTAGCGTGTCGTCGGTCTGGGGGGCATCGTGGTGATCGGCTGCTGCGTCGGGCCGGGAAGGTTCGCCGAGGTCCCCAGGGTGCTTTCCATCGGCGTGTAGGGGCCGTTGGAGCTGCCCGGGGCGGTGAAGGCGCCGGCCGCGTCGCCCAAGATCGTCCCCTGATTGGCGTTCGGGTCGAAACCAACCTGCTCAAAACCGCCGCTGACCTCGCCCGGGAGGGTGAGGAACGTACCGTTCATATCGCCGGTTCCCCCGCCGACCACCATGCCGCCGTCGCCCGGGTACGAGCCGCCGACCACCTGGGCGCCGGCCATCGGACCGCTGACGAACCGGCCGTTGACGATCTGGCCGCTGGTGTAGGGGTTATCGATGACGTTCCCGTTGGCGTCTTCGTAGATGACCGACGGCTGCTGGTACTGATTCATCCCCATGTTCGCCCCCGGGTCATTCCAGCCAAGGACGCCGCTGTTCTGGCCGCCGTAGCCCTGGCCGCCATAGCCCTGGCCGCCATAGCCCTGACTGCCGTAGCCCTGATTGCCGTAGCCCTGGTTATAGCCCTGGCTGTAACCGCCGTTTTGCTCCGCCTCGTAGGCGGCAAGTTCGGCCTCGTATTCTTTGGGGGACATAAAGATCGAACGCTTCGGCGGCTCCGGTCGGGCGGCCGGGTGGTTCATCGGGGGGGCTCCCCCGTAGGGCGGGGGATTGCCGCCGGCGTCGTCGACCCGTTCGGAGCCGTCGTCGCCGAAGATATTAAACCCTCGGGTCAGCAGGGGGTTGAGTGTCATTTGGCTGATATCGGTCGGCGGACTGCGGCGAACCCGTTTGCGGGTATTGGCCGCCTTCGGCTCGGGGAGCGGAATGTTCTGCGCCGGCGAGGATCCTCCCCGATCCAAAGCCGCCGACAGTTCGCGGGCCTCCGATTCGTCGAGCGGATTGTTTTTCCAGGTCTGAACGCCGGAGTTCCCCGACTTGTTCAGCTGGGACTGGTACGAAGGCATCTCCTTTTCGAAAGAGGCCTGCGAGAAATCTTTCTGCTGCCCGCCGATCGTCCCCGATTGGCCCGAGCCGCTTGCGGCGCTCGGTCCGGTATTGGCGAGATTCACCGGGTTGGGGATCATATCGATCCACTCTTTCCCGTACGAGTCGACCATCACCACGCGGATATAGAAAGGCCGCGTCTCACGGTCGCGCGACACGGCGAACCAGTAGCCGCTTTGCGTGCTCGGGATCCCCGTCGCGTCGGGGGCGACGAGCTGCCAGGGGCCCTCGGGGGACTCGGCACGCTCGATCTTGATCTTTCCGTCACTTTCGGAGGTCAGCCCGATCTCGCCGGCGCGGAACCAGCGCACCGTCAGCGATAAGGTGCCGACCGACGAGGCGCCGAGCTTCAGCTCTTTGATCTTGCCGGGAAAGAGAATTTCGCCGCTGACCTGAGACTCGTCGATCGGGGCGCCGTTTTGCTGGACAACGGCTCCCGGAGGGAGCGAACCGTTCGCGCCGTTTTCCCCTTGGACCACTTCCCCTTCCAGATTGTGAACGTTCGGGTCGTTGGTCAGAAGGGTGAGCCCCTGAATCACCGAACCGCCGCCATCGGTCGAGGGAGCCGGAGGAGGCGGGGCCTGAGGCGCCGCCGGCGGCGCGGTTTGGCCCGTTCCGCCAAGTTCGGGAACCCCCTGCTCGGCCGATTGATTGGACAGGGCTGAACTATCGGCTATATTA
>CADBTE010000216.1 GCA_902797455.1 uncultured Planctomycetota bacterium
GCCCCTGTGGCCACCCCGCCGGCCGCTTCGTCTTGCGGTGGTGCCGCTTTGACCACCCCGGCCCCGGCTCTTCCCGAGAGCCCGACCGTCGCGGAGTGATTTTCGGCGCCGGCTGCTTTAAAAAGCCAAACCGATAAAAAAGCCCCCGGCACCTGTCGTTGTTTCGACGGTGCCGGGGGCTTGCTTTTTTCACGTTCCTTTCAGGCGCGAACGCGCCCTTGCGGCCGTTTTTAAGAGGGAATTTCCTTTCGGGTGTACCGCATCAAATAGGCGTCGTCGCCGTCGAAATGCCCCGGCGAAATAAAGACCGCCCGAAAACCCATGGCGCGGAAGAACAGCTGGGCGGGCAGATTCCGCTCATGGACGTAGGCCAAGATTCGCCGGCGGCCGCCCATACGCAGCTTGCGCTGCAGCCGCTCGATCATTACCTGGGCGATATGCCTGCGGCGCTGCTGCGGCGCGGTGACCAGACAGAGGATGACAATTTTGGTCTTGGTCTGCTCATAGACCATAAAGCCGACGACCTTTTGACCGCGCTCGGCGACCAGCCAGACCCGATTGCGCCTTCGGAGCATTTCGCCCAGCGCCTTGGGACTCACCGTCCCCGAAGCCGGCCGGCCGGCCAGGGCCATGACGTCATCCAGGTCACAGCGGCGCATCCAGCGGATCCGCAGGGTATCGGCCGCCTCACCGACAGCCGCGCGGCGCGCGCCGGGAATCAAGGCAGCCAGGGGGTGAAACGGCCGTTCGGAACCGGACGCTTGGGCGGCGCCGGAACCGGTCACGCCGGTACGCGATACTTGAGTATTGGAGTTATCCACAAGAGTGTGCTTATATTAATCAGCGCGAAGCGCGAATGGTTTTGGTTGTTTGGGAACCCTCGACGGGGAGTGCTCCCGCTTCAGTTCATGCCTTAAGTTTACCTGTTTTTTTTCTTTTTCCAAGAGCAATCGAGGAAAATCCACGGTCCCCTTTCCTGTCGGGAAGAAAGATTACCGCCCAAGATGCTCTTGTCGGCTCGGGAAAAATAGTGTACTGTCCCCCGGCCCAAGGGTATTTCCGGCGGCGAAACCAAAAATAGCGAAACTTTCGGGAAGAACCCCCCGCGAGGGGCCGCTTTGCGACGCGGCCAAAAATAAAACGGGTGGAGCGGCGTTTTCCGGCGGCGCTCTTCGGAGTATAAAACGTATGAAACATCCTTCTATCCGCCTTGATCAAGCGGCCAAGCCGCTGGCAGCGGTGTTTCTTCTCCTGCTTGGGCTGACACTGACGGGATGCTCCAGCTGGGGTGGAAAACTGCGCAACAGCGAAGGTCTGCGTTACTACAACGGGGGAAAATACGACGAGGCGCTGGCCTCCTTTCAGACCGCCGCCCGTCTGAATCCCGAAGACCCGGAGGTCTACTACAACATCGCCTCGACCTACCAGCGTCAGGCGTCGGAAGAAAACAAGCCGGCGCTGTTCACGCAGGCCGAAAACTACTACCGGCAGTGCCTCGATCGCAATCCCAACCCCGAGACCACCGTCTGCTGCTATCGCGGGCTGGCGACCGTCCTTACCCAGCGAAATCAGTCGGCCGAGGCGATGAATCTTCTGCGCGCCTGGGAACAGCGCGAGCCGACCTCGGTGGAGCCGAAGCTGGAGATCGCCTACCTTCTCGAGGCGCAGGGAGCCAACCGGGACGCGGCCGCCGCGCTGGAAAAGATCGCCGCCTACGCGCCGAACGACTACCGCGCCTTCTACAAACTGGGGCTCATTCACGAGAAACTCGGGGAGGATGACGCCGCGCTGGAGCAGCTGCGCGCCGCCTCGCGGCTGAACCCGAACGACACACAGATCACCCAGCAGATCGCCCTGATCCAAAGCAAGCGGAACAACCTCACCGGCGACACCAACTCGCTGCTGGCCGGCAGCCAGCCGGCCGCCGGTCAGAATGCCTCGACGGGCGCGCCCAACCAAAACCCGGCCGCCAATCAAAGCGCCGGCCCAAGCTACGACGCGGTGGCCTCGGGCACGCCGCAGGGGGCCGCTTCCGACCCGTTCGCGCCGCAGCAGAACACGACCCAAATTCCACAAACTCAGGCGACCACACCGACGGCACCCGAGGCGATCACCCCCGATCAGCCGAGTTACGGCGCGCCGGCGGCGACCGCCGCGCCGTCGTACGACACACCCGCCACGGGAGCGTCGTCGGTGGAGCCGATCGGATCGGTCCCGCTGTATCCGGAAAGCACCTATCCCATCAACAATGACCCGGCCGGCGCCGCGGGCAATCCGACCGGCGCCGCGGGCGACACGCAGGCCCCTCCCCTGCTTCCGGAGTTTCCCGACGGGAACGGCGCCAATCCGCTGGGGCTGAGCGTCCCGGCCGCGCCGGCGAACAACACGATAAGCCAGTCCCCCGCCGCCGGCCAGGAAGGCATCCCCGCCGGCCAGAACAGCGGGGTCACCTCCAGCAATGTCGCCGCGGTGGCCAGCACCGCGCCGCCGATTGGGCAGGGATCCCAGGTGACCGAGCGCAAGCAGCGGGTGAGCGACCCGAAGTCAGGCCCGCCGATCACCAGCATCGGGGCGCCGTACTAAACAACCTCGAAATAAAAGCGTCTTATAAGCAGCCGGCGGCTTTAATCCTCCGAGTCGAGACCCGAGACCAGCGCCGGCCGGCTCTCACGAATCAGGCGGCATGAGCGCGCGATCACATCCTCGGTCAGACGGTCGTAGGGGAGCGCCGGGGCGCGGCGAAGATCCGAGATAATCGCCGCGGCCTTGTCGTACTGTCCCGCGGCGGCCAGGCACCACGCCTGACCGGCGCGGCCGTAACTGGCGCGATCGGGGTCTTGACTTCGCGCCATCTTACCGAAAAGCGCCCGGGCTCGGCGCGTCTTTCCTTCGAGCATCAGTGACCGGGCCAGCTGCCGGGCGGCCGAGGAACTCCAGCGGGACTGGTCGGGAAAATAGTCGATCACACTCTTCCACGCCGCGGCGGTTCCAATCTGTGAGGCGAAGACCCACTGCTCCTCGACGGTGGCGAACCGCTCGATCTTCGTGTCCGGGGCGTTTTTGATTTTGGTGACCCCCACGCCGAGAAGCCCCCCTAAAAAGGCCGCCAGGACGGTGACGAGGGCGGCGCGTTTCCACGAGAACTTTTTTGAGGGGATCGCTTTGGCGTTGAGCATCTGGGTCTGAAGCGAGCAAGTGGCCTCGGCGTACTGCTTCGTGCTGTCAAAGAGCTTTCGCTCCCCCGCGTCCTCGCCCCAGTCCCCCATCCGGGTCAATTCTTCCAGAAGAACCCCTTCCGGCCCCGTCGCGGCGCCGAGGAACCCCAGATCGTGGGCGACGGCGCAGACCTCGCCGAAGAGGGCGCGGGCGTTTTCCGGGCGGTCGTCGGGCGATTTGGCTAAAAGCCGCTCGACCAGCGCCGCCAGCGGTTCGGGAATTTCCTTGGCCCGCTGGCGGATCGGGGGCAGCGGCGCGCTGCGGTGCGCCAAAAGAAGATCCAGCGGCGAGGAAGCGGTGAACGGGGGCTTTCCCACAAGGCACTGATAGGCGGTGGCGCCGAGGGAGTAGAGGTCGCTGCGGATATCGAGCCTCTGACCGTCGGCCTGCTCGGGGCTCATGTAAAGAGGGGTCCCCAGAGCCAGACCGGCTTGGGTCTTTTCGACTTGCGGGCCGTCGGCGAGGGCACTGACCTTGGCCATGCCGAAATCGACGAGCTTCAGCGACGGACGGGGAGTCAGGAGGAAATTTTCCGGTTTGATGTCGCGGTGGACAATCCCCTGCCGGTCGGCGGCGTCCAGCGCGGCGGCCGCCTGCGCCAGCAGCGACACGACCGCCTTCGGCTGCATCGCGCCGCGGGCGGCGAGCCACTGCCGCAGATTCAGCCCGGCGATATATTCCTCGGCGATGTAGTCAAGCCACCGCCCCGCGCCCGGGCGCAGGAACCGCTTCCAGAGCGCTTCGGGGAAAGGAAAGCTCCCCATATCGTAGATTCGGACGATATTGGGGTGATCCAGATTCGCCGCGGCTTTGGCCTCGCGCTCAAAGCGGAAGAAACGATAATCGGCCGCCTCCGGACGGAGGATTTTCAGCGCCACGGTCCGCCCGAGCGACTTTTGAACCGCCAGCCAGACGTCGGCCATCGAGCCGAAACCGACGAGGCGCACCAGACAATAGCCCCCGAGCGTCTGCCCCTGGCGAAGGGGGAGACGCCCGCTGGCGAACAAACCTTCCGGCGGCGCTTCTGGCACTGTTGTCTCTTTCCGATCTGCGGGTACGCGATTTTAGCGCAGCCCAAGCTTGTGGAGCCCGTCTTTCATCACGTAGTTTTCTTTCACGCCGAGCTTCTCCATCCAGGCGCGGACGTTGAGGGTCTCATAATGTCCTTTGCCGTCGGCGTTGGTCCACAGCCAATCGGGGGTCGGCCACAGGCAGGCGGTCGGACGAACGTGCCCGTAGAACTGCTCGTTGACCCCGCGCTGGCCGTGGTGCGCCATCTGGACATAATCGGCCTTGATCTTTTCTTCCGGGACGAGCTTAAGGAGCCGTTCCCCCCCCTCGACGCCGAGGTCGCCGAGGAACAGAACCGACGTATTCGGGGTCTCGACACGGTAGACGATCGAGGCGTTGTTGACCACGTTGGCGCGGTTGTCGGGGTCGTAGTCGTTGAGGGTCTCGATCGTGACGCTTCCGTACTTGTGTTTCTCCCCCGGGGCCGGAACGATATGTTCGGGGCGCCACGGTTCGGACTTTTCCCAGAAATCGAACTCATTGACCTCTCCTTCCGAGGCGCGATCCACGAACCAGGGGCGTTCGGGGAAGTTGTAGTAGAGCTTCTCGATCATCAAAAGCGAGCGTTTCTGCTCGTCCTGGAGAATTTGAGAAAGCGCCCCGAAGTGGTCAATATGCGGGTGCGACAGATACCAGGCGTTGACATGGCCGTCGGGATGAATCTTGCGGATCATCTCGATCAGATAGTCGGCGTCGCCCGGCATTCCCCCGTCGATGACAATAAGGGAATCGTCGTCGCAAAGAAGAAGATACGACATCATCTGGGTGGGCGTCTGATTCGGGAGCTGCCAGAGGATCATCGCGGGAAGCTGCGCGTTTTGAGCAAACAGGGGAGCGGCCGCCGCGGCGGTCACAGACATCAGGAAGGTACGGCGTTTCATGGCGGAATCCTCTTCACATAGGGTTAGGGAGCTGTCGGCTGACTTTTGGGAAACCGAAGGGAACGGAATCTTTACACTATTTTACCACACGCCCGAAGGCGAGGCAATTCTCGAGCGATATCGCCGAGGAGCCCCGGCGGGCGGCTTTCAGTCGAGCTCGAACTGGTGGAGTCCGTCTTTGATCACGTAGTTTTCTTTCACGCCGAGCTTCTCCATCCAGGCGCGGACGGTGAGGGTCTCGAATTTCCCTTTCCCGTCGACGTTGGTCCACAGCCAATCGGGAGTCGGCCACAGACAATAGGTCGGACGGACACAGCCGTAGAACTCCTCGGTAACCCCGCGCTGGCCGTGGTGCGCCATCTGGACATAATCGGCCTTGATCTTTTCGGCCGGAACGAGCTTTAGGAGGCGGTCTCCCCCCTCGACACCGAGATCGCCGAGGAAGAGGACCGACGTGTTCGGCGTCTCGGCGCGGTAGACGATCGAGGCGTTGTTGACCGCGTTTTCGCGAATGTCCGGGTCGTAATCGTTGAGGGTCTCGATCGTGACGCTTCCGTACGTGTGTTTCTCCCCCGCAGCCGGAACCTCGTGGTCGGGAAGATACGGCCGGGAGTCGTCCCAGAACTTGACCGCGGCATAGCAGGAATTGCTCTCGAACCAGCCGCGGTCGGGGAAGTTGAAATAGAGCTTATCGATCGTCACAAGCGAGCGCTTTTCCTCATGCTGGAGAATCTCGGCCAGCGCCCCGTAGTGGTCCAGGTGCGGGTGCGACAGGTACCAGGCGCGGACATGGCCGTCGGGATGAATCTGGCGGATCATCTCCAGCAGGTAGTCGCTGTCGCCCGGCATCCCCCCGTCGACGACGATCAGGGAATCGTCGTCGCAAAGCAGAAGATACGACATCATCTGGGTATGCGTCTGATTCGGGAGCTGCCACAGTCTCAGCGCGGGACGCCGCGCGTCTTGGGCGAACAGGGGGGCGGCGGCCGAGCAGGCCATCGACATCAGGAAGGTACGGCGTCTCATGACTTGAGTCCTTTCTCGAAGGCGAATGGGTATTTTAAAACCGAAGCGAACAAAAAACACTCAGCGTCATTTTACCACGCGCCCCGCCGCGGGGCAATTCTCAAGTGATATTGCCGCGTGAGGCAAAAAACGCTACCATCGCCCCGCGCCGGAAAGAGTTGTTCGGCGTGTGAACGCTTCTTGAAATAAGCGTCCCCTTCCCCGGAGACAGACGATTATGAAAAGATTGATCAAGGGATTATTCACCTCCGCCGTTTTGTGGGGAGGCCTGGCCACGGCCGGATTTTACCTCGCCGTCGCCCGGGGTCTGATCACCGACCCCCTGGTACTGCGCTACACGGCGGGGCACCCGGTGGAATATATCATCGTCGGGATGTTCCTCATCGGCATGGTCGCGCTGCTGTTCAAGTACCTCGGCGTGCTTCGCCAGCAGCGGGCGATGTCGCTGGGGCCGGTCTTCCCGCCGATTCGCAGGAAACGGGAAAACTGCGGCCGCGCCGATGAATATCTCGAGACGATCGACCGGGCCGAGCAGGTTCGGGGAAAATCGCTCCATCTCGATCGGCTTCGCCGGGCGCTGCTGTTCCTCAAGTCCAGCCGCCGGGTCGAGGAGCTCGACACCGAACTGCGTCTGCTGGCCGAGGACGACGAGGCGGCCAGCGAACGGGGATACGGCATGGTCCGGATGTTCATCTGGGCGATCCCGATTCTCGGCTTCCTGGGGACGGTCGTCGGGATCACGATGGCGCTGGGGAATCTTGACCTCACCGAGCTGGAATCGTCGAGCCAGAATCTCGCCTCCGGGCTGAACGTCGCGTTCGACACGACGGCCCTGGCGCTGACGCTGGTATTCTTCCTCTATTTCTCGCTCTTCTTCGTTCAGCGGGTCGAGGGGCGCCTGTTCGCCCGCGTCACCCGGCTGGTCGACTCGGAGATGCGCGGCCGCTTCGCGCGCATTCCGTCCGAAAACGAACAGAACAATACCCGCGCCGTGCGCCATATGCTCAAGACCCTCTGCGGCGCCTTCGACAAGATGGTCCAGGCGCAGATCCAGCGATGGGAAGACGCCCTGGCCAAGGCCGAGCGCCAGACCTCGGAACTGACCCGCCAAGGGGGGGAACAGATCCGTCAGGTTCTCCAAGACTCGTTCAAAGAGTCGGTCGCGCAGCATGCCCGTTTGATGTCCGGCGCGCAGGAGAAACTCCTGACCGAGACGCTCACCCCCTATATCCGCGCGCTGAAAGAAAGCGCCGAGAAAATCAGCGCCCTGCAAGACCAATTCGCCGAAGAGGGAGCGCTCTTCCGCGATATTCTCAGCGCCACCGGGAAGATCAGCATGCTGGAGGACCGCCTCAACGAGAATCTCCACGCCCTTTCGCAGGCCGGCTGCTTCAGCGAGACGGTCAACTCCCTGGCGGCGGTGATTCCGCTGCTGTATTCACGGCTGGGGGCGCCGATGCCGGCCAAGCCCCAGACCCCTTCGCGGCTCTCCCCGCTGTTTCAAAGCACGCCGGCTCCCGAACCGAAGCCGGTCGAGAACAAGCCGGCCGAGGAGCAAGACGATTCGATCCGAGTGCATCCGCGCCACAGCGTTTTCGGCAGGCGCGCCAGCCGGAAGGGTAAGAGCGCATGAGCGTCCATCGGGGCAGACAAAGGGCCGAGACCGCCGAGGTCTCGCTCTTCCCGTTCTTGGCCGTACTGCTGTGCACCATGGGGATCTTGATCATGCTCCTGGTGCTGATCGGGCAGAATACGGCCGAGCGCTATGAACTCGCCGCCGAGGCGGGCGACAAAAGCGTGCCGGAGGCAAAAAACCAGTGGGAAGAGGAGCTCTTTGATTTCCCCCAGTCGGCGCCCCCTCCCGCCGAACCCGAGGCGGAGGAAGCCGAGGCCGAAAGCCAGAACACTCCGACGGCCGAGGACAACGCCGAGGAC
>CADBTE010000217.1 GCA_902797455.1 uncultured Planctomycetota bacterium
GAAACCTTGCTGGCGATGATTGATGTCGATGACCTCCAGGTCATTCGGCAGGGAAATGTCCTTTTGATTGCCCGAAGAGGGAGCGATCGGAAGATCACGACACTCCTCGACCAGCTGACAGAGCAGGGGCTGGAGGATTACCGATGAAGGTACGCCTCCCCTTTTCAGCCGTCACCCGATGAAATACATAAATCAGTAAGAAAGGAGATAAAAACCAACGATGACACCTTCACGCCGCTTATCCTTCCTCCGAGCCGTCGGATGGGGCCTGTGCTGCGTCAGCGTGGCTTTATTGACCTTCACCGTCGCCTTCGCGCAGGGTCCGACGGCCCCGCCGCGCCGCGGCCTGGCCCCCCACCGGCCCCCCGCTCCTCCCAAGTCTGCTCATCCGCAGCCACCGCGTCCACATTTTCCCGGGAGGCCGGAGGAAACGATCCACGTTAAAAAGACCCTCCCCCTGCCGCCGGTCAGGGAAGGGGACCGTCCCTACAAAAAGACACCCCATCTCGATCAGCGCGTCGGAAATCTGCGCTTTGTGCTCGATCGCTTTGAGCGGGACGACAAGGTGACCTGCGACCTGACCGTCTCCGGCGGGAAACCGGGATGGACCCGCGACTGGACGCCGCTGCACGAGGCGGCCGCCCTAGGAGACATTCCGGGAATCCACAAGGCGCTCGAGGGCCGGATCGACGTCAACGCCTCCCGGCATTTCCTTACCCCCCTTCACGTCGCGGTGATCCTCAATCAGACCGACGCGATCCGCCTTTTGTTGAGAAAGGGAGCCGATCTGAGGGCGCCGACTTTCACCCACCAGGGGCCGGTCGATCTGGCCCGTGCCTGCCGCCATCCGGAAACCGCGCGGCTGCTCAGCGCGTTTACCTCGGCCCAGCGGTACTTGGAAAAACACCCGAGGGTGGTTGTGCGCGCCGGCGGCACCGCGGCTGACATCACCGACGAACTGCGGCGCATCGCCCGAGGGATCAAGGACGAGCACCAGCGAGACGGTTCGGTCTTCGGCAACTACGACGGACACCTCCCCCGGAAAGAAAAATATTACTACACCGAGTTCGTTCACCGCGTCGGTTCCTCCCGCTCCCCGGGACCGCGCCGAATCGTCATCGGAGAGGATGGGGACATCTGGTATACCGCCGACCACTACGACTCGTTCACGCGGGTCGATCATCCGTAAGACGGAATACAGCCCCATGCGAGAAGCCCTTATTTTCCCTTAGCGGGAAGGAATCTATGCTATGATTAAACATATCCACGACTTTCCCTCTTTCGAGACAGCCGACTCGATCACCTTGATTATGTCGGTTCGTCCACTCGAAAAAGAACCGTTTCTCCGTTTCCTGGCCGGGAAGTTTCGTTTCCCCGACTACTTCGGCCACAACTGGGACTCGGTCAACGACTGCCTCGCACCGGCGCTGACCGCCCTGAAGAAGAAAAACGTCACGCTGATCTTCCCGGTCATCCCGCTGGAGATTCCGCGTCAGTGGAAAACCTTCCGAGATATACTCGCCCAGACGCGGGATGAGCTGGCCGCCTTAGGGATCACGCTGACGGTCGCGCTTGTCGACCCGCCCAAAGGCGACTAAAACAGACCTCCGCCAATGAAAGCCGTACCCGCCGAGGTTCCCTATGAAACTAGCCGGTTTGCAAAAGCTGTCGCTTTTGGACTACCCCGATAAAATCTGCGCGATTGTTTTTACCCCGGGGTGTAATTTCCGCTGCCCGTTTTGCCATAACCCCGATCTGGTGCGGCCGAACCGGCCCTCTTACGCGCTTGGCGAAGAGGGAGTCGAGGAGTTTATGGCGTTTTTGAAGACCCGGCAAAGCCGGCTGGACGGCATCTGCCTCACTGGGGGGGAACCGCTGCTTCAAGAGGGGGTCGATCTGTTTCTGCGCCGGGTCAAAGAACTGGGATTCTTGATTAAACTCGATACCAATGGCTCTTTCCCCGATCGGCTCGAGGCGCTCCTTGGCGAGAAATTGCTCGATTACGTCGCGATGGATGTCAAAAACACCCTCCCGCTCTACGCGCGGACCGTCGGTCTGAGCGAGGTGGACGCTGCCGCGCTGCAGCGCAGCCGCGATACGATCATCCAAACGGCCCCCGACTACGAGTTTCGCACCACGGTGGTTCGGCCCTTCCACGGCGACAATCTCCCCGCGGGAGAATCGCTGATCGATGCCATCGGCCAATGGCTCAAAGGCGCGAAGCGATGGGTTCTTCAGAACTATCGGAAAACAGGCCCTCAGCTAAGCGACGAGCCGATGCGTGCCTACTCGAAAGAAGAGATGAATCTCCTGGCCGAAGAGGCACGGCGGCACGTCCCGGAGGTGATTTTAAGGTGAGAGTCGGGGAGAAAACGAGAAAATTCGGCCGTTTTTTCTCCAGACTCCTTGTGTATATTGCCTATTTTTCGCCCAGTTTTAACCAGATTAACATTTTACGAAATTTCGAGCTTTCGGTCTTGAAAGCCGGCAAGGATGTGATATACTTTTACTAGATATGGAGAACGATTCTTCGTTATTCCCATATTTAGTGTTTTTAGCCGGTATTCTTCGCCGATACCCTTTCGACGAAGGTGCCGGTTTCAAGGCCGAACGGTTGCCCCGCATGGAGGAAAAGGCAATGGTCCATCGCAATCGCATGACGTGTTGTTGGTCCAGCGGCCTTCCATCGGGTAAATTTCTTCATTGTACGGTCTTAATTGTGTTCTAGGTATC
Source organism: uncultured Planctomycetota bacterium (assembly GCA_902797455.1). Lineage (GTDB taxonomy): Bacteria > Planctomycetota > Planctomycetia > Pirellulales > Thermoguttaceae > RUG695. The sequence continues at coordinate 2,734 of CADBTE010000217.1, forward strand.
TTTTAGCGAAACCGCGTTTGGCCGGTTTTGCCCCTTCGGTGGAGCGGGAGGATTTCTGTTATTTGAGTGTCGCATTCCCCGAGCGAAATTTTTGCCGGGGAACCTTGAGCCCAGGGAACGGATTCAAGGCGGCGTGTTTCACCGAAGCGCTGCGGGTTCTCTTTCGTGTGACCGGCGGCAAAAGAGAAATACGGAAATTTCAGAAAGAGGAAGACAAGAAGTGTATCGAGTACTTAAGCGCGACGGCAATTTCGTCGATTTCAAACTCTCCAAGATCTGTGTTGCCATCACCATGGCGTTCGAGTCCCAGAAGCGCCAATACAACGACGACATTATCCAGACGCTTGCCCTCCAGGTAACGGCCGACTATGAGCGGAAGATCACCGACAACGCCGTTTCGGTCGAGGATATCCAGGACAGCGTCGAGGCGGTTCTGATCCGTGCCGGTTACGAAGATGTGGCCAAGGCCTACATCCTCTATCGTAAGCAGCACGAAAACATCCGCAATATGCGCGCGACGATCCTTGACTACAAGAAGCTCGTCGACCACTACGTTAAAGAGACCGACTGGCGCGTGAAAGAGAACTCCACCGTCACCTATTCGGTGGGGGGCTTGATCCTGAGCAACTCCGGCGCTATCACCGCCAACTACTGGCTCTCCGAGATCTACGACCAAGAGATCGCCGAGGCGCACCGCAACGCCGATTTTCATATCCACGACCTTTCGATGCTCACCGGTTATTGCGCCGGCTGGTCGCTTCGCCAGCTGATTCAGGAAGGACTCGGCGGTATTCCCGGAAAGATCACCTCCAGTCCGGCCCGGCATCTGGCTACCCTCTGCAATCAGATGGTGAACTTCCTCGGCATCATGCAGAACGAGTGGGCCGGCGCTCAGGCGTTCTCCTCGTTCGACACCTACCTGGCTCCCTTTGTTCGTACCGACAACCTCTCCTACGACGCCGTTAAAAAGTGCATCGAGTCGTTCGTCTACGGTGTGAATACGCCGAGCCGCTGGGGAACGCAGGCGCCGTTTTCGAATATCACGCTCGACTGGACCGTTCCGCCGGACCTTGCCGGCCAAAAAGCGATCGTCGGCGGCCGCGAGATGAATTTCACCTACGGCGACTGTCAGGAAGAGATGAACCTGATCAACCGAGCCTTCATCGAAATTATGCTCGAGGGGGACGCCAACGGCCGCGGGTTCCAGTATCCGATCCCGACGTACTCCATCACGCACGATTTCGACTGGTCCGAGAACGAGAACAACGCGCTGCTGTTCAAGATGGCGGCGAAGTACGGTACCCCCTACTTCTCCAACTACGTCAACAGCGATATGGCTCCCAGCGACGTGCGGAGCATGTGCTGCCGTCTGCGTTTGGATCTGCGTGAACTGCGCAAAAAGTCCGGCGGTTTCTTCGGCAGCGGCGAGAGTACCGGCAGTGTCGGCGTGGTGACGATCAATATGCCCCGTATCGCCTACCTGGCCAAAGACAAAGACGACTTCTACAAGCGGCTCGACCACATGATGGATATCGCCGCCCGCTCCCTGAGCATCAAGCGCAAGGTGATTACCAAGCTGTTGGACGAAGGTCTCTATCCCTACACCAAGCACTATCTCGGCACCTTCGCCAACCACTTCTCGACCATCGGTCTGGTCGGGATGAACGAAGTCGGCTTGAACGCCTCCTGGCTTGGCGGCGACATGAACGATCCGAAGACCCGCGCCTTCGCCCGCGAGGTTCTCGAGCATATGCGCAATCGTCTCTCCGACTACCAAGAGAAGTATCGCGACCTGTATAACCTCGAGGCGACCCCGGCCGAATCGACCGCCTATCGTCTTGCCCTGCACGACGTCAAGCGGTTCCCCAATATCAAGACCGCCGGTTCGAACAACCCCGGGTTCGACAAGACCAAGGCCCCGTACTACACGAACAGTTCGCACCTGCCGGTCGGCAGCACCGACGACATCTTCGAGGCGCTCGACGCTCAGGATGAGCTCCAGACCCTCTATACCTCGGGAACCGTATTCCACGCCTTCCTGGGCGAGCAGCTCTCCGGCTGGAAGGCCGCGGCGAACCTGGTTCGAAAGATCGCCGACAACTATCGTCTTCCTTACTTCACCCTCTCGCCGACTTACTCGGTCTGCCGCCATCACGGCTATCTCAACGGCGAAGAGCGTACCTGCCCGCACTGCGGCGAGGCGACCGAAGTTTACAGCCGTATCACCGGTTACTATCGGCCGGTCGGGAACTGGAACGATGGGAAGGCGCAGGAGTTCATCGATCGGCGTGAATACGTCATCGATGAGGATAACCGCTCTCCCGAGCGTGTCCTCGACAAGGAAATGGCGGCGGTAAGCGAATGATCCTCTCTGGCCTTGCGATTCGGGAACAGATCCGGCGCGGAACGATTGCCATCGAGCCGTATGAAGAGTCTCGGCTGAACCCAAACAGCTATAACCTTCGGCTCCACGAGAAGCTTTTGGTCTATCGTGAAGAGGTTCTCGATGTTAAAAAGCCGAACGCGTACGAGGCAGTCACCATCCCCAAAGAGGGGATGATCCTTCGGCCCGGGGAGCTCTATCTCGGTCGTTCGGAAGAATATACCCGGACCGACAAATTCGTCCCCATGCTCGAGGGGCGTTCCTCCCTGGGACGGCTTGGCCTTTGTGTCCATATCACCGCGGGGTTCGGCGATGTCGGCTTCGCGGGGTACTGGACACTGGAAATCCACGCGATTCGGCCGATTAGGATTTACCCTCTGATCGAGATCTGCCAGATCTACTACCACACGATCGAGGGGGATTATATCCCCTATCGCAGCGGGAAGTACCAGAACAATACCGACGTTCAGCCGAGTATGTCCTGGAAAGATTACTCTCAAGAAAGTTGATTCATCTCTCCCCCGCCCGTGTTGATTTCCCCCTGCCGGGGAGAAGTCAGCGCGGGCGGGGGTCTTTTTGTGAAAGCTCCTAGTCCCACCCCCCGGTTCGTGATATACTCTAGGGGATATTTTCACCCCCAAAAGGATCTTCAGGAAAGCTGTTTTAGGAAAGCATCGTCTATGGCCCGCTATAATCCTTCGCAGATTGAACCGTTCTGGCAGAAATACTGGGAAGAACATAAGACCTTCGCCGCGCCCCGTCTCCCCCAAGAGGGGAAGGGTGTGGTCGATGGAAAGAAGGCATATATTCTGGATATGTTCCCGTACCCGAGCGGAAACGGCCTTCATGTCGGTCACCCGGAAGGATACACCGCCACGGATATCGTCTCGCGCTATAAGCGGATGAACGGTTTCGCGGTCCTCCACCCGATGGGGTGGGACGCTTTCGGCCTCCCCGCCGAGCAGCACGCTAAAAAGACCGGTATCCACCCGCGGGAAACAACCGAGAAGAA
>CADBTE010000218.1 GCA_902797455.1 uncultured Planctomycetota bacterium
ACCAGCAGCGTCGGCTGCGCCAGCGCGCAGATCGAACGGGCGCGGGCCAGGACCGCCTCGGCGATCATCGGCGACAGTTCGATGAGGAGCCGGCCGCCGCCGCGCAGGAACGCGGGGGCCTCCTCGAGGATCCGATCGATGATCTCGGTTCCCGTTGGGCCGGACAGGAGCGCTGCGCGCGGCTCAAAGTCGCGCACCGATACGTCAAGGGCGTCGTACTCGGCCGCCGAAACGTAGGGGGGGTTCGAGACAATTAAGTCGTACTGTCGGCGGGGAACCGCGGCGAAGAGGTCGCTTTGCGCGAACGTGACCCGGTCGTCGACATGGTGCTTTTTGGCGTTTTGGGCCGCTACTTCCAACGCCTCGGGGGAGATGTCGACCGCGATCACTTTGGCGGACGGGAGGTTTTTGGCCAGCGCGACGGCGATACATCCGCTGCCTGTGCCAATGTCAAGAATGTTGTACGCGCCGTTTTTCCCCTCAGGCGCGGAGGCCTTGAGGAATTCGATCCCTTCGAGGACGAGCTGCTCGGTCTCGGGGCGGGGAATGAGGGTGTCGCGCGTGACTTGAAAAACCAGAGAGTAAAACTCTTTATAGCCAACCAGCGAGGCGACCGGTTCACCCGCGCCGTGCCGCTTGACCATCGAGCGAAAGGCGTCGAGCTGCTCGGCCGCCGGGACGGTTTCGTAATGGGTATAGAGCTCGATGCGCGACAGTTTCAGCGCGTGCGCTAAGAGAACCTCCGCCTCCAGACGGGGACTGGGGGAACCGTGCCGCTTGAAGAAGTCGGCCGTCCACTGCAGAAGACGCTGGACATTCCAGATTTCGGTTGACATGGCGCTGTGAATTGCCTTTTTTAAGCGGGTGAGCCCTTATCTTTCGGCGAGGTTTATTCCCCTTCGACGCCGAAGGAGCTGCGCAGCTCCTGGCGCTCGTAGTCGATTAAAGCGTCGATGACCGGCGAGAGGTTCCCCGCGAGGATCGAGTCGAGTTTGTAGAGGGTCAGACCGATTCGATGGTCGGTGACTCGGTTTTCGGGGAAGTTGTAGGTGCGGATCCGCTCACTGCGGTCGCCGCTGCCCGTTTGACTTAGCCGCTCTTCAGCCCGCCTTTTTTGTTCTTCCAGCCGCTTTGTCTCGTAGATGCGTGACTTCAGCACGCGCAGCGCCTTGGCGAGGTTCTTGTGCTGACTTTTCTCGTCCTGGCAGCTGACGACGATTCCGGTCTCGAAGTGGGTCAAGCGAATAGCCGAGGCCGTTTTATTGACATGCTGGCCCCCCGGCCCGCTGGAGCAGAAACGGTCGATGCGGTAGTCGTCGGGGGAAAGATTCACTTCGACATCTTCCGGCTCGGCCATCACCGCCACCGTCGCGGCGCTGGTGTGGATACGCCCCTTCGCCTCGGTCTCGGGGACACGCTGGACCCGATGGCCGCCGCTTTCGAATTGAAGCTCACGGAAACAGCCCTCCCCCTCGACGCCGAAGACGATCTCTTTGAAACCACCCATTTCGGTCGGACTGGCCGACATCAGTTCGGTCTTCCAGCCGCGGTCGTCGCAGTAGTGCTTGTACATCTCGAACAGATCGCGGGCGAATAAGGCCGCTTCGTCACCGCCGGTTCCCGCGCGGATTTCCATAATGCAGCTGGTGCGGTTGGCGTCGGCCCCGCCAATCGTCATATCGAGCAGCTCGTTCCAAAGCGTCTCACGCTCGCTCTTGAGCTCGGGGATCTCCATCGTGGCGAGTTCACGCATCTCTGGGTCACTGCCGCCGGCTAACTCTTTGGCCTCGTCGATCTCTTTGTTGAGCTGGAGGAATCGGCGATATTTGCCGCAGAGCTTAGCCAGCGAGCCGTACTGACGCGCGACCTGAGCCATTTTGTCGGAGTCGGCCAGAACGTCGGGGTCAACCATCTGGCGCTCGAGTTTCTCGAACTGAGCCAGCTTTTCGTCCAGTAGTTTACGCATGACAGCCACCTAAAAAAAGAGACGGCTAAAAAAGCCGTCTCCTCGTCTTGGTCAAAAAAAGGAAAACGACGCACCCCCCGCGCCGCGTTTGTGTTTAAACAGACCACACGCGGGCGAAGAGAAGGGCACGAACGCTAATCCTCCTTTTTTTCTCCCTTTTTACGGAGGTTGTTCAGAGCGTCGCCGTACTTGCGATTGAACCTCTCGATGCGTCCGGCGGTGTCGACGTACTTGAGCTTGCCGGTGTAAAACGGATGGCAGGCGTTGCAGATATCGACCTTCAGTTCGGGCTTGGTGCTGCGGGTCATGAAGCTGTTGCCACAACCGCAGGTGACTTTGGTATCCATATATTTTGGATGGATGTTCTCTTGCATAATGAAAACTCCTATGCAGCATTTTTCACGAGCGATTCCACCACGCTGCCTAGGCACACCTAGGAGGACCCTACAGGGAGCAGAGAATAACCGCCGCTGGTTGGCCCATTTTATCACACAGGCCTATGCTGAAAAGGGAGGGGAGAGGATCCCCAAGAGGGGAGGGATCTATATTAAAGGGAAAACGAAAAAAGGCGCGCTTTTTAAAGCGCGCCTTTTTCATAGGTGAACCGCGTGAGCGTCTAAGACCACTTGCGGGCGACGCGGATCCGCGCGCGGGCATTGCGCAGGGCGGCGAACTTTTCGGCCATCGATTCGGGGTCGCCGGCCTTTTTGGCGTGTGCCGCGGCGAGCGCCTCTTCCGAGTCGGCGAGCGACAAAGCGTCTTTGCGCAGCAGCCGGCTGGTCAGGATCGAGACAACGTCATTGCTGACCTCGACGAACCCCCCCTCGATGTAGTAACTCTCGGTTTCCTCGCCGATTTTGATACGGAGTTCACCGGCACCGAGCCGACCGACCATAGGCGTGTGCAGAGGCGCGACACCGTATTCACCGTCAAAGAGCGGAATCGCGACGAAGGCGGCCTCGGTCTCGACCTCGGTCTTTTCCGGCGTAACGACAATGCATTTCATAGTGATAATCCGATCTTTGGGGAGCTTGGTGGAAAGTTACTTTTTCTTCGCTGCCGATTCCATACGCTCGGCCTGCTCGGCGGCCTGCTCGATCGAACCGACGTAGAGGAAGGCCTGCTCGGGGAGATGATCCCATTTACCGGCGGCGATCTCCTCGAACGAACGGATCGTATCTTCCAACGGGGTGATCTCACCGGGTTTGCCGGTGAAGACCTCGGCGACGAGGAACGGCTGAGACAGGAAACGCTCCATCCGGCGGGCGCGATGGACGACCAGTTTGTCCTCCTCGGGGAGCTCGTCAACACCCAAGATGGCGATGATATCTTGCAGCTCGCGGTAACGCTGCAGCGTCTGCTGAACCAGACGAGCGCAGTTGTAATGGCGCTGACCGACGTACTGCGGGTCGAGAACGCGGCTGCTGGAAGCCAGCGGGTCGACCGCGGGGTAGATACCCTTTTCGGAGATCGAACGAGCCAGATAGACGAACGCGTCGAGCTGGCCGAACGCCGTGGCCGGGGCCGGGTCGGTCGGGTCGTCCGCGGGGACGTAGACCGCCTGAACCGAGGTGATGGCGCCCTTATCGGTCGAGGCGATTCGTTCCTGAAGCGCGCCCATTTCGGAAGCCAGGGTCGGCTGATAACCTACCGCCGACGGCATTCGGCCCAGAAGCGCCGAAACCTCGCTCCCCGCCTGGGAGAAACGGAAGATGTTGTCGACGAACAGCAGAACGTCGGTACCGAGGTTGTCGCGGAAATATTCCGCCATCGTCAGGGCCGACAGAGCGACACGCAGACGGGACCCCGGCGGTTCGTTCATCTGGCCGAAGACCATCGTCGTCTGATCGATCACCGAACGGCCGGTGTTGCCGATCTTCGCCTCTTTCATCTCGCGCCAAAGGTCGTTTCCCTCACGGGTACGCTCACCGACACCGGCGAAAACCGAGGCGCCGCCATGCGCGCTGGCGATACGGGCGATGAGTTCCTGAAGAATAACCGTCTTCCCCAGACCGGCACCGCCGAACAGACCGGCCTTGCCGCCGCGCACGAACGGGGTCAGCAGGTCGATCACCTTAATGCCGGTCTCGAAGATTTCGGTCTTCGTCGACAGGTTGGTGATCTTCGGGGCGGGCTGGTGAATCGGACGATATTCGGTCGTCTCGACCGGGCCCATCTTGTCGATCGGCTCGCCCAGAAGGTTAAAGACGCGTCCGAGGGTATTATTCCCGACCGGGACGCAGACCGGCGCGCCGGTGTCTTCGCAGTCCATTCCGCGAACCAGACCGTCGGTGGTTCCGAGCGCGACGCAGCGAACCTTGCCGCCGCCGAGGTGCTGCTGGATCTCACCGATGAGGTGTAGTTTTTTTCCGCCCGTCTCGGAATCGATCTTCACCGCGTTGTAGATCGCCGGAAGATTCTCTTCGGAGAACTCCGCGTCAAACGTGGATCCGATCACCTGAGTGATCTTGCCGATGTTCTTTTCCGTCATAGCCGCTCTCTTTTATATAACGTTTTTGTCGTTTCGTTCGTAGGTTAACTGTTATTTCATAGCGCTCGCGCCGCTGACCACCTCGATGATCTCGTTGGTGATCTGAGATTGCCGCGCGCGGTTGTAAGTGGTGGTCAGGATGCTGATCATCGAGTCCGCGTTGTCGGTGGCCGCCTTCATCGCCGTTCGGCGGGCGACCTGCTCGCTGACCGCAGCGTCGAGGAAACACTTGAAGAGCTTCATCTTGAACGCCATCGGGACAACCTCTTCGAGGATCGATTCCGGCGAGGGGAGGAACTCGTAATCGACCTGTCCCTTCTTGGTTTCGGCTTCACCGTTTTGGGCGTCGGCCAATTCCGAAAGAGGGAGCAGGGTCTCTAAGGTCGCGAACTGCTTGCTCAGCGAGACAAAGCGGGTATAAACCACCTCGACCCGGTCGATTTCTCCGGCCAGGTAAGAGCTCAGAAGCCCTTCGGCGATGACGTTGACCTGTTCGAACAGAGGATGATGGTCGAACTGATTGAAGGACTCGTCGATCGGGATATCACGGTATTTCATGTACGAAACGCCGCGGTTCCCCGAGACCATATGACGAACCGTCTGGCCGTCGGCCTTCAGTTCGTCGAGCCGCTTGTGCGCTATACGGAGGATGGCGGAGTTGTAGCCGCCGCACAATCCCCTGTTGGCCGTCAGTACTAAAAGCGCGGTCGATTTACGCTCGGGACGCTCTTCCAAAAGAGGATGCGTTACCTTCATCCCCGCGCGGGCCAAATCGCCGACCAACGCGGCGATTCGCTCGGTGTAGGCGCTGGCCGCCAGTGACCGCTCCATCGCCCGGCGGAACTGGGCCGAAGCGACCAGTTCCATGGTGCGGGTGATCTTGCGGGTACTTTGAATCGACTTGCGCCGCTTGTCTAATGCTCTGGCTTTTGCCATAGTGATTCCTTACGTGGTTCTCACAGTGGAGCGAATTTGCTTCAGCAAGCGGCCCCTACTTGAAGGTGGCGCCGAACTCGTTGATCGCCGACTCGATCTCGGCGTTGAGGTCATCGTTGAGTTTACGCGCTTCGTTGATCTTGTCCCAAAGCGCCTGCTTTTTGCTGTGGACGAATTCGAGGAATTCGTCTTGCCAGCGGAGAATCTCTTTGACAGGGACTTTATCGAGGAAACCGCGTGTACCGGCGTAAAGCACCAAAACCTGGTCGATCACGTCCAGCGGCTTGCAGATACCCTGAATCAGGAGCTGGTTCATCGCGTAACCTCGATCCAGACGCTGCTGTGTGGCGGCGTCCAGGTCGGAACCCAGCTGAGCGAACGCCTCCAGTTCGCGGAACGCCGCCAGGTCGAGACGAAGACCGCCCGCTACCTGCTTCATCGCGGGGATCTGAGCGCTGCCGCCGACTCGGGAGACCGAGATGCCGACGTTCATCGCCGGACGCTGGCCGCGGAAGAAGTAGTCGGACTGGAGGTAGATCTGACCGTCGGTGATCGAGATGACGTTCGTCGGAATATACGCCGAAACCTCACCTTCCTGCGTCTCCACGATCGGCAGCGATGTCAGCGAGCCGCCGCCAAGGTCGTCGGAGAGCTTCGCGGAACGCTCCAGAAGACGGCTGTGGCAGTAGAAGATATCGCCCGGATACGCCTCGCGCCCGGGGGGACGGCGCATCAACAGCGACAGTTCACGGTAAGCGACCGCCTGTTTCGACAGGTCGTCATAGACGATCAGCGCGTGCTGCCCGTTGTCGCGGAAGTACTCGGCCATCGCCGTTCCGGCGTAAGGCGCGATATACTGCAGCGGAGCGGGGGAGCTGGCCCCGGCGACCACGACGGTGGTATACTCCATCGCGCCATGCTGGCGAAGGGTTTCGATCAGGCCGGCCACCGTCGAGTCTTTTTGTCCGACGGCGACGTAGAAGCACTTTACGTCCTTCCCCTTTTGGTTGATGATCGTATCGACGCAGATCTGCGTCTTGCCGGTTTTGCGGTCACCGATGATCAGCTCGCGCTGACCGCGCCCGATCGGCGTCATCGAGTCGATCGCCTTGATACCGGTCTGGAGAGATTCGCGAACCGGCTGGCGGTCGGCGATACCCGGGGCGGGCTGCTCGACAAAACGGGTCTCGGAAGCCGCGATCGGCCCCTTGCCGTCGAGCGGGTTCCCCAGCGGGTCGATCACGCGGCCGAGGACGGCGTCACCGACCGGAACCTGAAGAAGCTGGCCGGTGGTGCGAACCTCGTCCCCTTCGTGAATTTTGAGGTAATCGCCGAGGATAATAACCCCGACGCTGTTTTCCTCGAGGTTGAACGCCTGACCACGGATACCGTGGGGGAATTCAAGCAGCTCGCCGGACATTACACCGGAAAGACCGTAAACTTGAGCAATACCGTCTCCGACCTCGATCACACGCCCGACCTGACGGACGTCGATGCGCGTTTCGAACTGCTCAATTTCCTTCTGGATTACTGAAGCTATTTCGTCGGCTTTGAATTTCATGAGCGCTCCTGTCAACTATTTGCTGGCGCACGTTTTCTAATTGTGTTGCGATGGAAGCGTCGAAGATCTTGTCTCCGATACGCACGATAATGCCGCCGATCACCTCGGGATCGACCACCGCGCGAATGACGGGTTCCCCCCCAAGGATAGCTCGGAGCTTTTCGGCTATGGCGCCGAACGTCTCTTGATCGAGCGCCGAGGCGGTGGTGACCGTTACCGGAACACGGCCGCGGTTGGCGTCGTCGATCTTGCGGCACTGAACGTACATCTCGCGGAGAAGGTCGAGCCGTCCCCGTCGAGCCGCCGTCATCAGAAAATTACGAAACAGAGGTGCCGCGTCGGCGAGCAGACCGGTGAGGATCCGCTGCTTCTCACGAGCCGGAACCATCGCCGAGGCAAGCAGCTGCTCGAACGTTTTGTTGGCATCCAGCGCTTCGGTCACGAACGAACCGAATTCGTCGGTCACCTCGGTGAATGAGACGCCTGAACTTTGGCAGGCGCCGTTGAGCGCGGCAGCGTAGACCTCAGCGAGTTCCTCGCGGGAGACGTCCGCGGAATGCTCCGCCGCGAATTGGGAATCCTGTTCCGGTGTCTGTTGCATAATCTCGACCCGAAAGAGCGGGAACCGAACACCTTGCCATAGATACAAGCGAACGGCTCTCAGCGGTTTTTTAACGAATGTTGGTTTAGCCCTTGGAGAACTGCTTGACGGCGTCGTCGATCAGGCGGGCGTGATCTTTCGGATCGATCTTCTCTTTGAGGATCTTTCCGGCAAGATCGGTCGCCCACGACGCGCTGCGACTGGCTAAGTCGTTGAGCATTTGCTCTCGGTCGGACTCGATATCGCGCTTGCCCTTGGCACGAACCTCGTCGGCATCGGCCTGGGCGGCGGCCAAGAGCTCGTCGCGCTTCTTGGCGGCGGCGTCTTTGGCGTCGGCGAGGATCTTCCGGACCTCGTCATCGGCGCCGGCAAGCTTCTGCTGATACGACTCGTGAAGAGCTTTGGCGTCGGCGTTGGCTTTGTCGGTCTCGGCGAGTTTGTCAGCCATCGACTTCTCGCGCGCGTCGAGCGCGTCGGCGATCGGACGGAAGGCGAACTTGCCGAGGATGAACAGCAGTCCGAGGAAGATGATACCGGTCCACAGGGCCAGGTCCGTCTGGAACGCCAACGGCTTCAGACCACCCTCTTCGGCTTCATGCGCGGCCTCTTCCGCCAGGATTGGCAGCGAGGTACCCAGGGCGCAGACGACGGACGCGGCGGCCAGCCGAAACGTTCTCCCGGCGTTTGTCCAACTGATTTGGTATGGCATCATAGTCGGATCTCTCCTGTTGTTGCGGTCACCCCTCCGGACGAAAAGGAACCTTTTCGGCGGGAGGGCGGAACATCGCTGGCGAATAACGGCGAGGTTCTTACTTTCCCAGCAGGCAGATGATCAGGGCGAAGAACGCGATACCTTCGATAAGAGCCGCGGAGATAATCATCGCGGTCTGGATGGCACCGGCAACTTCCGGCTGGCGGCTGATGCTCTCGACCGCGGTGGCACCGATCTTGCCGATACCGAAGGCGGCGCCGATGATCGTCAGAGCGGCGCCGATGGTGCTCAAGCTGATCGAACCGGCGGCAGCGGCGGCGGCACCGTCCTCCTGCGCGAAGGCGGCCATCGGGGCGAGAACCAGGGCGAAAACAAACAGCGCGACGATGGTTTTGACGAACTTACTCACGGAAAATCTCCTTCTTGCGTCTTGATGACGCCTTGAACGGTTAGAGAAACCTTTGAACTTTTTTTTATTTGGAAACGACCGCGCGCGGACTTGCGGGCGGTCACGCGAATTGTTTAGTGCTGATGCTGGGCCATCCCGATGAAGATGGCGGCCAGGAACATAAAGATATACGCTTGAAGGAACGCCACGAACAGTTCCAAACAGCTTAGGGCGACGCTCATCAGGACGCTTCCGGTGGTGACACCGATCCAAAGTGCTAAAAGGCCCCCGGCCGAAGCGCTGATAAAGGCCAGGAATACCGCCAGCACCACGTGGCCGGCGAACATGTTGGCCAGAAGACGAATGGCCAGCACAACGTGCTTGATTCCATTGCCGGCCACCTCGATGACGAAAATCATCGGCTTGAGGAAGATCGATAAAACCAGGGGGAGATCCATCTTGGGAACCTGGTGAAACCAATATTTAAAGAGCCCCTGTTTGAGCATCCCGCCGCCGATGACGACCAGGTAGGTGATCAACGCCAGGACCGCGGTGACCGAAAGGTTGCCGGTGGGGGAACCGCACCAGGGGAGCATCCCCATGAGGTTGCAGCCGAGGATGAAGAAGAAAAGGGTCCAGAGGAACGGGGTGTAGCGGCTGGCCGCCGATTTGCCGACCGACGGGATAATTACCTCGTTGCGCAGGTACATCAGGAACGCCTCGAGCAAATTCCAGAAACGCCCCTTCACCAGCTGACCGCCGCGAACCCGGCGGGCCAGGGGGAAGAAGAAGGCGATCAGCAGCACGGCGACAACTACCTCCAGAACCATAAACTTGGTCAGCTGGAACTCATGGCCGCAGACGGTCCATTTCGGAAGATCGGGCAAATGCCCAAAAAATTGGGGGAGATGGAACCCGTTGGCGTCGGAAACGTGACTGCCGATTTCTCCAATATCGATGTTCATAGCCGCTTTTATCCTATCGTGCCCGATACAGCGCAAAGGGCCGGCGGACCGAATGACTCAGTCCCCGTGTTGTTCATTTTCTTGCTTGTCTGTTTGCTCTTGAGGCGGGATTTCCCGCTGATCTGTCTGAACCCGCGGCCGCGGGAGGGATGTCCAAACCTCGGCCGGGAAGAGGAACAGATAGAACAGCGCCAGCGTCAAGACACAGCGCTTAGATAAAATATTATCGAATGACAGAAAAAAGACAAGGACCGCTAGGAGAGGAACTCCGGTGCGAACCCCCATCGTTATCGCGTAATCTGCCAAAACTCCGTATTTTCCGCGAAACCATAAATCCGTGCCGTACCGCAAAAGGCCGAGCAGGACAAAGACCGCGGCCACCACCGCCGAGACCATGGGGAACGAATCGGGGTAAAGCGCGTGCCCCCCCACCGAAGTGAGAACGAAGACCACCAGCAATATGATCCAATACAGACTGTAGCCCGGGCGGGAAGCGCTGCTTTCGGCTTGTCGGTTCTGGTCAGTCTTTTCGGTCATGGCTGCGGTCACTGTTTATCACCTGTCTGATCGGCAGCGGCGGATTTGTCCGTTCCCTTGATGATCGCCATCAGATGCACGGCCAAAAGGACCATTGCCAGAATCGACGCGATCAGGAGGAAAACCGGTGAGGTCTCGAAACGATGATCGAGCCAATGCCCGCCGTAGGCGACCAGCCCCATCTCCACCGCGATCGTCATGATGCGGGTACTCCACATATAGCCGATGGCCAGAGGGGAAAGGCCTTCCGGATTGTCGTCTGTGGAACTTCTCATCGCCTCATGCCTGCCTTAGATGCTTACGGCAGCCGCGCCGCGGTAGTGGTTTCCTTATGATTATAACCTCTTGACGGCAAATTTCAAGCAGTTTCTTTATGTTTCCCATATTAACATCTCGGGTCCGGGAGGAACCAACGGGTCGGGGATAGGACCTGTTAAACAAAAAGGCGCCCTATTAGAGGCGCCTTTTCTTGGGAAAACAGCTGCGAAGCGCTTAGGCCTCTTTCTTGGCCTGCTCACGAGCGGCCTTCTTCGCCTTGCGGCCGCGGCGGGCCTTGGCCGGCTTGGCGGCGGCCTCGGTCTCGACCTTGCGCTCGACACGGCGCTCGGCAAGACGGGTCTTCTTGCCGACCCGGTCACGCAGGAAGTAGAGCTTCGCGCGGCGGACAATCGCGCTGCGAACCGTCTCGACGCGGGCAATCTTCGGGGAATGGAGGGGGAACTTGCGCTCGACGCCCTCACCGTTGACGATACGGCGCACGACAAACATCTCGCGGGTTCCGCCGCCCGAACGGGCGATGACCACACCGTTGAAGATCTGGATGCGCTCTTTGTCGCCTTCGAGGATCTTGCAGTGGACATTGACGGTGTCACCGATGGCGAACTCGGAAACCTCCGGCTTACGGCAGAGGTCTTCGACCTTTTTGAGAATCTCTTGACTCATCGTTAAACTCGCTTCTTCCCTTGGGGGAAGCGTAAAGGGTGGAACGAAGGACCGCGTTAAGAACTCCCGGAATAACCGCTCCGGGCTAAAAAGAAGTCCCGCGAATTTTACTCGGGACAACCCGCGTCCTTGGCTGCGCCGGGGTCTCCCCCGCGCAAAAGATCAGGGCGCCGCTGCCGGGTGCGGAGCAGTCGCTGCTCCTGCCGCCAGGCGTCGACGGCCTGATGATTCCCCGAAAGGAGGATTTCGGGGACTTCCAGGCCGCGATATTCGCGAGGCCTGGTATAAACGGGCTCCTCGAGGAGCCGATTTCCGCTGGAAAACGAATCGGTTCTGGCCGAGTCTTCGTCCCCCAAAACACCGGGGAGAAGACGGATCACCGATTCGATGACCACCATCGCGGCAACCTCACCGCCGTTGAGAACAAAGTCGCCGATCGACAGCTCATCGGGGGACAGAAGGTCGCTGATGCGCTGGTCAAACCCCTCGTAGCGCCCGCAAAGAAGAACAATGCGCTGTTTCTCGGCGAAACACTCGGCGGCGCGCTGGTTAAAGACACGCCCCGTCGGGGTCAGCATCACCAGATGCCCGGGAGAAGCCATCGCTTGGACCTCTTCGACACAGGGGACCACGCGATCGGCCTTGAGAACCATCCCCGGACCGCCGCCGAAGGGACGATCGTCCACCGTGGCGTGACGATCGTGCGCCCAGTCGCGAATATTAAACAGGTTGATGGTCACCCGTCCCGACGCGATGGCGGCACTTAAAATACTCTCGGAAAGGAACCCCTCGAACAGGTCGGGAAAAAGGGTCAGAATATCGAACCGCATGGAGATTCTTCCCTAATGAACTTGCCCGAGAGAACGCCTTTGGGGAAAACTTACGCCTCCGCGTTATCGTCGGCCGGGGCCTCTTCGGCGGTGGTGTAGCCGGTCGGAGCGGCGGGCTTCTTGCCGGCGTTGAGCTTGGCTAAAGCGGCCTGCTGCGCCTCGAGGCGGGTGCCGTTCTTGCCGTACTTCTTGATGAGAACCGCTGCCTTCTCGGACGGCTGGGCGCCTTTCTTGATCCACGCCTCGATCGCGTCGCCCTTCAGGACGGCGCGGGCGTCGGTGTCGGGAACCATCGGATCATAATAACCGAGCTCCTCGAGGACGCGGCCGTCACGCGGCGAACGGATATCCATCGCGCACAGACGGAAGAACGGACGATGTTTGCGGCCCATCTTTTTCAGACGGATTCTAACGGCCATAGTGAACTCCTTTTTTTTGGTTCTACACGCGGAAAGGGGAACCCTCCCTTTTTTCGCGCGGCGCGGCCCCCGCAAAAGGGACCGCGGATGATGATACACCTAGTGACCACTTGCCCGGCGAAAAGAAGCCGGGCAATATGACACAATTCAAGGAGGAGAATTTTATCATACCTTGCTCCCATCGGTAAGGGGGGCAAGGTATGGGGAACAGAGGCGGTTTTTACTCTTCGTCAGGGACCAGATCGTAGACACGGACGTAGTCGACCAGCGATTCGTCGGGGAGCTCGGCGGTTCGGATGTCCCCCGCCCAGGAATCGAATTGGATTTCGTCGGACAACTTGATGTACAGCGGCTCCGTACAGATTCCCTCGGCGGTAGTCTCCCAAAACAGCCGGCCGTCGACATAGAAGCGATAAGCGTCGTCGGCCCACCACAGAGCGAAGGTATGGAAACCCTCCATAATGGCCTCATCGATCGAGGTAAACTGCCCGACGCTCTTATGCTCCTTCCCGTATCCGTCCCAATGAACAGCGAAATTCACTTTGTCGTCGAGAGTCGGCTTTTCCATAATGTCGATCTCCGCCCCGTCGGCGCTGCCGCCGCCGATTCTCCCTTCGCAGTCTCCCATCAGCCAAAACGCCGACCAATGACCGACCTGACGCTGAAGCCGCATCCGAGCGACAAAAAAACCTTTGGCTTTTTCATACTTCCCCCGGGTTCTTAGGCAGCCGTCGACGTAGGTGCCGTCCTCGCGGAGGAAGGTTGTCATCTTCAAAATGCCGCTGCCGTCCAGCGAGAAGGCGTCCTTTGACCAAAGGGCGTCGTGGCGAAGGTATTCAGGGGCATCCCATTTGGTCATATCGATCTCGGTGCCGTCGAACTCATCGTGCCAATCGAGCTTCCAGTGAAAACCCTCCGGGGGTTCGGGGAGCCAATCGGCGGGGTACCCTTCCAGTTCCGGGAATCGCGGCTGCCGGGACTCGTCGGCGGGGAGTGAAAAGGCGGCAAAAAACGCGAAACAGACAAACAGCGTGCGGGCAGCAGGGGAAAGGGGGGAGGTTTTCATCGGTATGGTTCCTTATGTTTAGTTATTTCGAGGCGGCCTCGGCATCGACCGGGACAAGGTCGTAGACACGGACATAGTCGATCAGTGTCTCGTCGGGGAGCTTCGCCTCGCGGATGTCCCCGGCCTTATGTTCCCAGACCTCGTCGGAGAATTTGATGTAGAGAGGTTCGGTACAGATGCCGTCGGCGGTCGTCTCCCACATCGGCGTACCGTCGACAAAAAAGCGATAGGCATCGTCACCCCACCAGAGGGCAAAGGTATGGAACCCTTCCCTGATAGAATCGAAACGGGTCAGGCGGGAACAGAGCTGGTGGTTTTCCCAGTAGCCGTCCCAATGGATGGCGAAATCGAAGTGGTCATCGATGAACGGCTTCTCCATGATGACGATCTCCGCCCCGTCGGCGCTGCCGTTCCCTACCGATGTCTCGCAGGAGTTCATCAGCCAAAAGGCGGGCCAATGGCCGACCTGAGTCGGCATTTTCATTCGAGCGACGAAGTATCCCTTCGCCTTCTCGAATTTTCCGCGCGTCCGAATGCAGCCGTCGATGTAGTCGCCGTTTTCCCGCTGAAAGACCTTCATTTTCAGTATGCCGTCGCCGGTGAGCTCAAAACCGTCCCTCGACCAAATCCCCTCGTGCCGAGGGGACTCGAGCGCCTCCCAATGGGCCGGGTCAAGGTCCGTGCCGTCGAACTCATCGTGCCAGACCAGCGTCCAGCGAAATCCCTCCGGGGGTTCGGGGAGCAGGTCGGCGGCGTAACCTTCCAGTTCCGGGAATTGGGATTCCTCGGCCGCGGTGAAGGCGGCGGCACCGAATAGAGCGAAACAGGCGATTGCCAGGAGTGTTTTTTTCATCGTGGTCTCCATAGTGACTTTGAATTCAGTGTTGTTTCTTGTCTTTTTCGACGACGCGGCGGCTTGTTCTATGGAATGCCGTCACTGCCGGCGTAAACGCGGGTCAGCCAGATCGCGCCGGTGGCGCCGTGCGCAACGCAGTCGTCGAAGCCGACGCGCCCTAGGCCCGCCTTCGACTGCATGTTCTCCGAGACCACAACCCATCCCTCGTCGTCACTGACCGCCGTTGTCCCGAAGTTCCCCAGACTCGCGGCGTGCTCCGGGACGGTGATTCGCTCGGTCTGGCGGCGCAGGGTCATCGTCTCGGGGTCGAATTCGGCGATAAACAGCGGGGCGCGATTGCGAATGACATGATCGTTGTTCGCTCCCCTGCGGGTATAGACCAAATAAAGCCGATCGCCGACGGCCAGCCAGTGCTGCTGGGTATTGTAGCTTCCGATCAGATCTCCCGGTTCGGTGCCGTCCTCCCCCTTTTGCCAGCGCCACGGGATCGGGGTATCGAAGTGGAGACCGTCGTCGCTGACGGCGACATAACCCATCTGGTCATTGCGCAGGGTCAGGTAGTATTTCCCCTTGAACGCGACGAGGGATGGTTCGCAGAACCCCCGCGGCTGCTCGATCAAAAGGGGATCGCCCTCCTCGAGGTACCGCAGTTCCTCGCCGTCAAACGAGCAATGCAGCACTACGGTCCGATAACAGCGGGGATTTTCCCTGAAGGGAGCGTAGACCGGCAGAAGAATCGTCCCGTCCGCCAGATCGACCCGTTCGGTGCAGCCGGCGTGACCTAAAAGCGCTTGGCTGTCGGCGGGGACGGGGAGGTATTTCGGCGGGGACCACGTTTTTGTTTCCGTATCGAAGACGGAATACCAGGTGTAGGTCTCGGCCCAGCCGTCGGGAAGGTCTTGGAGAATCGGGAACCGATCCATCGTCACTACATTGTTCCGATAGTAGGCCAGGTGCCCGGTCAATAGGAACTTTCCGCTCTTGGCGTGGTATTTTGGCGTTGCGTCACAGCAGACCGCCTCCATCGCCTGATCGGTTCCCGGTTTGTACTGGATTCGGGCGAAGCCGTCCTGAATGACCAGTTCCGACCAGGTTCTTCCGTTATCGGTACTGTAGGCGGAGTGAATGTCGTAGTAGAGATCGCTGCCGCTGATCAGGAGCTTCTGCGCGGTGAGGACGCCAAACCCTTCGGGAGAGACCCCGGCTCGGGCCTGCAGCCAGCAGGTTTCCCCGTCGCTTCCCGACTCGAGGATTTTCCCCTGTTCGATCTTAAGCGTCTCTTCCCCGCGGAGGGAGACGAACATATTGGCCACCGGAAGCGCAGCCGCGAAGACAAACAGTGTGAACAGACGTCGGCAGTGTCGGGACATGTGGCTTCCTTTACGGGTGTCTGGGGTCGTTTTCTCACATTCTCCCATTGTATCAGGGAGATGGGTGAAAAACAATCATTTCAGACGGTTCTTCAGTGTCCCGGGGGAGGAAGATAATTATCCGAAAAAACCGGATAAATTCGTCCATATTTATCCGGTTTTTTCGGGAACAGGCCTTGAGGAATGGTTTTCCGGGAGTATAATCGACCGGTAAGGGGATAGCTGCCGTTACGATTTTAACCCCCAAAGGGGAGAAGCGTCCGATGAAAACGGTTTTAGAGAATCTGATTGATGAGTTTAACGACTTTGAACTCCCGTCTTTGACGCGTCGCGATACCGATTTTCCCATGATTCCGCGCAAGGCGACGGTGATCATCGGGATGAGACGGACGGGGAAAACTTGGTTTTGTTACCAGAAGATGCAAGATCTAAAGG
The DNA here is from genome assembly GCA_902797455.1 of uncultured Planctomycetota bacterium. Lineage (GTDB taxonomy): Bacteria > Planctomycetota > Planctomycetia > Pirellulales > Thermoguttaceae > RUG695. The sequence continues at coordinate 16,076 of CADBTE010000218.1, forward strand.
CCGAGGGTATCGATTCGAGTCGAATCCTTTACATAAACTTCGACGACGATCGTCTCTTGGGGTTCTCCGTAGAGGACTTTCAATCGATACTGGATGTCTATTACGCTCGGTTCCCCGAAAATAAGGAGCGGCTGTGTTTTTTTTTCTTTGATGAAATCCAGGTGATCGACCATTGGGAACAATTTATTCGGCGTCTCATCGACCGGGAAAAAGTTCAGGTGACCTTAACCGGTTCTTCCTCGAAACTCTTGGGGGTGGAGATCGCCACGTCGCTTCGGGGACGAACCTTTACCAGTGAAATGTTCCCGATGTGTTTTGGCGAGTATCTGGCCGCGAGGGGACTGTTCAAAGAGCCCCCTGAACGTTTTCCGCCGGTGACCCAGGCCAAGCTGCGTCACGCGATCGGTGAGTACTTTAAAGCGGGCGGGTTTCCTGAGACGATTCACCTGGGAACCTTCCAAAGGCAGAGGTTGCTTCAGGACTATGTCGATTCGGTCCTCTTTCGGGATGTTGTGGAACGGCATAAAATCAAAAACATCGTTGTTCTGCGACGTCTGATAGGGGAGATACTCCGAAGCCCGGGGCAAAAATTCAGCGTGAACAAATTTTATAACACCCTTAACAGTCAGGGTGTCCAGTGCGATAAAACATCCCTATACGCTTATTTGGATTATTTAATCGACGCGTTTTTGTTTTATCGTGTACCGCTTCATCATAAGTCCGAGCGTGTGCGCCGTGTCAATCCGCCAAAAATCTACTGTGTCGATCCGGGGATTCTTTACACGGCGATGACTGGCAGTGAGGATAATAATGGGCCGGTCTTTGAAAATATCATATTCAACGCCCTGCGCCGACGCGCAAAGAGCGTTGAATATGTTCAGACATCGGATGGCCGGGAAGTCGATTTTCTTGTCACGGATTATCAGAACCGGTCGTGCCTTGTTCAGGCGTCATGGACGTTGGCCGATGAGAAAACCTACCGGCGTGAAATCGATTCCCTCGCAGCTGTCGGTGAACAGATGGGAATTCAGGACCGTGTGGCGGTCACTTGGGATGAGGAACGGGAACTGGAAAACGGGATCAGGATTCTTCCGATATGGAAGTTTCTTCTTGGATCGGGACGTCCCCTCTGAACGTGCGTGCAAATACTATTCTTCGCGAAACGCTCCGCACAAGGGGGTTAAAACCGGTTCCTTTCCCTTGGGCCAGTAGATGGCGATGATGTCGAAGCGTACCGGCGCTGCCTCCAGGCGCTGCCACCGTCGGTAGGCCTTGGCGGCGGCGATCATCCGCGCCCGGCGCTCGGCGTCGACCGCGTCTGCCGGGTCGGCGTCGAAGTCGCGGCCGCTGCGGGTTTTGACCTCCGAGAAGATCAGTACTCCCTTCTCTTGGGCGATGATGTCGATCTCGACCCCGCCGACGATAAAGTTTGTCTCCAGAATAGCGGCGCCCCGTTTTTCATAAAACCGGCGCGCCAGCTCCTCTCCCCGGCGGCCGAGAATATGTTTGGCCCGCTTCGAGGTCGAGGCGCCGGCGCGCCGGACGATCGTATCGGGGGAATAGTCCCTGTGGGTTAATTCGATACGGATGGCTCGGATAAAGTCGAGCAAAAGGTCTTTCAGACGCATCTTCTCGATAACCCCAAAATCAAGGGTTTCTTGTCGGGGAAGGATTAAAGGCCCGGAATGTAGCTGCTCTGGGGGGTGACCGACTCGCAGTAGCGGGCCAGCAGGTCGGCGGCGGCGTTCATGTCGTCCCACGACACGACCTCGACCGGCGTGTGCATATAGCGGTTCGGGATCGAGACCAGCCCGGCGGCAACCCCCGCGCGGTTGACCTGCAGCATCGCCGCGTCGGTTCCGGTGATTCGTCCCTCCGCCAGAACTTGGGTGGCGATCTGTTCTTTTTGGCCGATGGCCAAAAGCTCGCAGGAGAGTTTGCGGTTCATATTGGGACCGACCGAAATGACCGCCCCAGCGCCGAGGCGGATCTCGCCGCTGAGCTTCTTGTCAATCGACGGCGAGTCGGTCGCGTGAGTGACATCGACCGCGATACCGACCGCCGGGTCGATCCCGAAAGCGCTCGTACGCGCGCCGCGCAGACCGACTTCTTCCTGGACCGTCGAGACGGCGAAGACACCGACCGAAAGCTTCGCCGGGTCGATTCGACGAAGCGCTTCCATAACCACCCAGACACCGGTTTTGTCATCGGTCGCCACCGCCGTAAAGCGATTGGCGAGCATTTCGCGATAGACCAGATCGACAGTGCAGCAGTCTCCCACTTCGACAACGCTCTGCGCCTCCTCTTTGGAAGCCGCGCCGATATCCACCCAAAGGTCTTGGACACGCAGCACCTTTTTGCGCTCGTCCTCGTTGAGAAGGTGGATTGCCTTGCGGCCGATCACCCCCGAGACCGGGCCCTTCTTTCCCCAGATGGTGACACGCTGGCCGACCAGTGTCTGCGGATCCCAGCCGCCGAGCTGGACGGTCGAAACGAAGCCGTCACCGTCGATGTAGTTGACCAAAAGACCGATTTGATCGCAGTGCCCCGAGAGCATGACCCGGAAGGGGGAATCGCTGTTGCGCGAGGCGATGACATTGCCGTGGACATCGGTCGTGACCTTGTCGGCGAAGGGGGAGGCGTATTGGCGGACCACCTCTTGAACCTTCTCTTCATAGCCGGAAGGGGAAGGGGTCTCGACCAGTTGAACGAAAAATTTCTTGGGATCCATCGTTTTCTTTTCCGTGTAAATGTTCTTGGGAAGCGGTATGCTTTTTTACTCTTCTTTCTTGACTGCCGGAGGGCCGAGGATTTCGGTCAGGCGGTCTTGGTCGAGCTCTTCTTCTTCCACCAGAGCGTCGGTGAGCTTTTCGAGGAGTTCTCGCTTTTCGTCGAGGATTCGATTCGCCTCTCCTTCGGCCTCCCGCAGGATGCGGGTGACTTCCTCATCGATCAATCGGGCGGTCGCTTCGGAATACTCACGCATCTCGGCGATCTCCCGGCCGAGGAACGGGTTGGTCTCCCCGGAACGGAACGAGATCGGACCGACCTTCTCGCTCATCCCCCAGTGAACCACCATCCGGCGAGCGAGATTGGTCGCCTCCTTAAGGTCGTTTTCGGCGCCGGTGGAAGTCTGGTTGTAAATCATCCGCTCGGCGGCGCGGCCGGCGAGGTATTCGGCCAGCTTGGCGCGGATTTCGGCCTCGTTGATGTTCAGCTGGTCCTCTTCCGGAAGGATATAGGTGGCCCCGAGCGCCCGGCCTCGCGGAATGATAGTGACCTTGTGGACACGGGTGTTCGTCTCGCTGAACCAATCGATCAGTGTGTGGCCCGCCTCGTGATACGCCGTTTTGCGTTTGTTTGCCGGGGTGATCGTTTCTTCGCGGACCAGACCGAGAATGACCTTCTCGTGGGCGAACTCGAAGTCGGCGGCATCGACAACCGATTTGTTGTTGCGCGTCGCCCAGAGTGCCGCCTCGTTGACGAGGTTCTCGATATCGGCACCGGTGAACCCGACCGTCTCGCGGGCAAGTCTGTCGGCGTCGACATTCGCCGCCTTCGGGATTTTTTTGAGGTAGACGTCGAAGATCTCACGGCGTCCCTTGAGCGAGGGACGATCGACGGTGACATGCCGATCAAACCGGCCCGGGCGCATCAGCGCCGGATCGAGGACGTCGGGGCGGTTTGTCGAGGCCATGACCATGACGGTCTCGGTCGGGACGAAGCCGTCCATTTCGCTGAGAAGCTGGTTGAGCGTCTGCTCGCGTTCATCGTGTCCCCCCCCCAGGCCGGTACCGCGCTGGCGGCCGACCGCGTCGATCTCGTCGATGAAGACGACCGAGGGAGCGTTCTCTTTGGCGTCGTTGAACAGTTCACGGACCCGGCTGGCGCCGACCCCGACGAACATCTGCATGAACTCCGAACCGTTGATCGAGAAGAACGGAACACCGGCTTCCCCCGCCACGGCGCGGGCCAGGAGGGTTTTTCCGGTGCCCGGAGGACCGAACAGCAGGGTTCCCTTAGGGACACGGGCTCCCATCCTTTCGTACTTGGCGGGGTTTTTGAGGAAGTCGATGACTTCCTCAAGTTCTTTTTTGACGTTCTCCAGCCCGGCGACATCTTTGAAGGTGACGACTTTCCCCGTCGGGTCGTAACGGCGCATCGGACTTTTGGTAAATCCGTGAAGGCCGCCTCCCATCATCTGCTCGTTCGTGCGGCGCATCATCCTCCAGAAGAAGAAGAGGATGAGGATCGAGACGAAGATGGAGAAAAACATGTAGTAGCCGCTGTTGTCCGGCGGCGTGGTCGAGGTATACGACTCGACCTTCTCGCGAAGCTGGGCGTCGAGCTGGGGATCGGCAAAGGCGGTGGTAGGGACTTCGCACTCAAACCGGCGATAGATGACCACGCCGGTCTGCTTATCTTGATCGGCCGCGTCGACCACCATCAAAGCGACCGGTTTTTGATCGACCAAGAATGCCTCGGGGGTCTCTTTTGCCAGAGGGAACTGGCGTACCTCCCAGCGGCCGAGCGAGCCGCGCGCGTGGAATTCCTCTTGAGGGAGAAGCTCCTCGACCCCGGAGCCGTTGTTCCCACTGAACTTGGGAACACCCCGAAATTGACCGGAGAGGATATTCCCCCGAAGATTGACCGACTCAATGTTTTCGGCGTCGAGCTGCGCGCGGAAGCCGTTCCAAGTGATTTTGGTGGTCTTCGGCGACAGGCGCGAGGTGTAAAACAGCCATATCCCCAGCCCAATAAGGAGGATGATGAACAAGGGAGAAAGCGACCCGCGCGCACGGGGAGGCTCTTTAGACGGACGTTTGGGGAAGGGAGGGGGCCCCGGCCGTGTCTGTTTGGAATGGCCCTTTTTGTAGGAAGAAGACGGATCGCCGATCGGCTTTTTTTTCTTTTGGGGACTGTCATTGGAGACAGAATCGCCCCCCTCGCCGGAGGAGGAAGCTGCGCTGTTCGCCTCGCTGTCCGTCGGGGCGGGGCCGGCGCCGGCACTTTTGCCGGTGTCTTTTTCTGCATCGGTATCTTTATCGGGCGGACTGTCGCCGGTGTAATTCGGATCTTTGAAATGGTCCGGAATACGCTTAAACAGCTCTTCGTTGATGGAGTCCGGTTCTTTCCCCTGAGAGTTTTCGGGGGTCGGACGATCGTTATCACTCATCAGCTGACTTGTCCTTATGGGCAGGTGATCAATATGGGTGTTAAAGCAGCAAAAACGGTCTGCCTTTTACCATTATAGCCGATTTCGCGAATAATTCACCGACCCGCCGGGAATAAATCGGCAAGGGTGCGCAAATTGTTCACGTTCGAAAGCGTTTTCTTTTCGGCTCGTTTCTGTTATCATTACTTGAAGTGCGGCTGCCGGCGATGACCGCTGCCTGTTTTTTTCCGCCGGCTAACCCCTTGAAGAGTTGGAGTATCGTCTCTATGAATCGTTCCCAAACCAATTTCTTTATTGACCTGGTTCTCTTTGTCTCTATGCTGGTGGTCTTCTTCACGGGTGTTATCCTCTGGGGATGGACCCGTCCGGCCGGGATGATGGGCCCGCACGGCGCCGCGCCCACGGGCGGGCATAGCGCGGCGGCAGCCGAGGCGCCGCGCAGT
>CADBTE010000219.1 GCA_902797455.1 uncultured Planctomycetota bacterium
AGGAAGAAACCGGTGACCGCGATCGTGATCGGTTCTTCCCCCGCGGTACTTTCCAGAACCGCGCCGGTGACCCCCGAGGTATCGTCTCCCAGGACCTCCAGGGGGATGCGGTTCCAGAGGATCTCGATCTTCGGGTTATTCAGGACTCGGGCGGCCGCGGCCGCCGAAGCCCTCAGGGTATCGCGGCGATGAACAAGATAAACCTTCGAGGCAAAACGGGCCAGATAGACCGCCTCCTCAACGGCGGCGTCTCCGCCGCCGATGACACAGACCGGGTGATTTCGAAATCGCGGAAGCGCGCCGTCACACACGGCGCAGGCACTCACCCCCCGATTCTTAAATCGTTCTTCCGAAGCAAGTCCCAAGTACCGGGCCGAGGCGCCCGTGGCGACAATGACTGCCGAAGCTCGGAAGGTATTTCCGGCCGAATCGTTCAACACGAATGGGGTCGAGTTCAGATCGACCGACTGGATTGATTCGGCGGCCACCTCAGCGCCGGCTGCCAGCGCCTGGGCGCGCATCAGTTCCACCAGTTCCGGGCCGGTGACATGATCCCCCTCGTGCGGGGGGAGGAGCATGAGCCGATCGGGATCGATCGCGCTGCCGAGATACTCCTCCAGCTTGCCTGAGGGGAATCCGGGGTAATTCTCGATCCCCGTGGTCTGTGCCAGCTGTCCCATCTCCCCCTCAAAGACCAGAGGAACGACCCCGGCGCGCGAGGCATAGAGCGCGGCGGTCCATCCGGCCGGTCCCGACCCGATAATCACCAGTTTGCGCACGGTAGTTTCCGAGGTTTCTGTCATCGCGGAATTCTTTCTGTTTCGGGTGTGGGGCAAAGAATATTGTCTTGCTTAGGAAAATCAGTTCCGGCTCGCCCCGACATAATTTTATAGGAAGAGGGTGTTCTTTTTAATCCACTGTCGGGTAAAATTTCATTAATCTTAGGTTTTGCTGCTTTGGCTCTTGAGCCGGTGGTTTATCCCCCGCTAAGGGCCGCTGACTCGCACGGAGATGTCCGCTGGCTATGACGGATCGCCTTTCGTTTCCCTTCGACAAGCATCGGACGGTGAGAAATATATTCCACCGGCTTCTCGATGCCGGCGCGAGCGATGTTCTGCTCGTCGGGGGAAGTGTCCGCGATTTTTTGCTTGGCCGCGTATCGACCGATTTCGATATCGAGGTCTACGGTCTGGATTTTGAGAAGATCGAGGCGGCTTTAGCCGGAAACTGCCGCACCGAGCGGGTCGGCAAGAGTTTCGGTGTCTTGAAGGTGGGGCGCAATATCGATATCGCCCTCCCCCGCACCGAGATCAAGGCGGGAGTGGGGCATACCGGTTTTGAGGTTCACTCTGATCCGAATCTCGACCCTAAGACCGCCTTTGGCCGGAGAGATTTTACGATCAACGCGATGGGGCTTCGGCTGGACGGAACATTGATCGACTTTTACGGCGGCGCGCGGGATCTTGAGAAAAAAATCCTCCGCGCCCCCACCGCCGCCTTTAAAGAGGATCCTCTTCGGGTGCTGCGCGCGATGCAGTTCGCCTCTCGATTCGAGATGACCCTCGACCAGCGGACCGCCGAGTACTGCCGTGAGGTGGCGGGAGAGTTCTCGACCCTATCGAAAGAGCGGCTTTACGAGGAGTGGAAAAAATGGGCGCTGAAAGGACGTTTCCCCTCGATGGGACTCGACATCCTCAAGCAGACCGGCTGGGCAGATCTTTTTCCCCAGATCGGCGCGCTGATCGGCTGCCAGCAGAATCCTCAGTGGCATCCCGAGGGGGATGTCTGGACGCACACCTGCTTAGTCACCAACGAAATGGCTAAGCACATCGGTGCCAGCCGTCACGATACCAGATGGGGGGAACCGTACGACGACCAAACGCGGATCGTTCTGATGTTCGCCGCCCTTTGTCACGATCTCGGCAAGCCGGTTGTCACACGCCGCGACGAAACCGGGACAATCCGCTCGCTGGGGCACGCCGAGGCGGGGGTGCCGCTGGCCGCCTCCTTTCTGGAGTCGATCAAGGCGCCCGGGGCGGTCATCGACCGTGTGCTTCCCCTGGTTCACGAGCATATGGCGATCCTCAATACCCAGAAGCTCGGCGGGGTCACTCCGCGGACACTTCGGCGATTGGCCAATCGGCTCTGGCCGGCTACGGTTCGGCTGTGGTGCGCGCTTTGTCAGTCCGACGCGCTCGGCTGTTTTCCTCCGGCCCGCGACGACAAGACGATCCGCTTTCAAGCCGACGTCTGGCTCGAGGCCGCCGAGCGCGAGGCGGTTCGTGACGCCAAACCCAAGCCGATTCTTCAAGGGCGCGATCTTCTCGGACGGGGTATAAAGCCCGGACCGGCGATGGGGCGCCTTCTCAGCGAGGCGTACGAAGCCCAACTCAATAATGAAATCAACACTCTTGAGCAGGCAAATCGCTGGCTCGAGGAACGCCTTGAGAAAGGATGTCCATGAAAATTGATTCGGTTCGTCTTTTTTGTGATATTATCAGCCACCAAAGCTTCTCGCGGGGGGCCGCGCTTCACTCGGTCAGTCAGTCGGCGGCTACCCAGATGATTCAGCGCATGGAGGAAGAATTTCAAGTTCCCCTCATCGATCGAAGCCGCCGTCCCTTGGTCCCCACTCCCGAGGGACGTCTGTGCTACGATTGTTTCCTAGAGATGATTGACCGCTACGACGCGCTGAAAAAACAGCTTCATGCTATCCACGAGCAGGCCGGAGGTCTGATCCGTGTCGCGGCGATCTACTCGATCGGCCTTCATGAAATGAGCCAGTACATCCAGTATTTCATGAAGAGTTACCCGAAATTGACGATTAAGCTTGAGTACCTCCCGCCGTCGAAGGTTTATCAGGCGGTCCTTTCCTCCGACGTGGATTTCGGATTGGTCTCGTACCCTAAGTCGTCATTCGATCTGCGGGTTGTTCCGCTGCGCAGTGAAGAGATGGTCGCGGTTCTTCCTGTGAACCATCCTCTGGTTGAGGAAAAGCATCTTTCGATCAAGCAGTTGGAGGGGTTCGATTTTGTCGCCTTCGATCCCGATTTGCCGATTCGCAGCGAGATCGATCATATCTTCGATCGCCACGGGGTCACGGTCTCGGTGACTATGGAATTCAACAACATCGAGACAATCAAGCAGGCGGTGGAGATTGGGCTGGGAATCAGTATCCTCCCCGCCCCGACGGTTCAAGACGCTGTGGAGGCCGGCAAAGTCGCGGCCGTTCCGATCATCGAGCCGAAGATCACCCGCCCAATAGGAATCGTTCACCTACAGAACAAATTCTTCCCTCCCGCGGCGATGTATTTCATCGAACTGCTCACCCGAGGGATTCCCGAGCGGGAGTAATGCCTACTGATCGTCAGACGGCAAATTGGTATCGGCGGCGATCAGATCCAGGCCGCTGGGCAGTACGATCTCGGCATTGACCATTTTCCCCGGTTCGGCGTCGGTGGTCACGTAGATCACCGGATCGATATCGGGGGCCTCGGCCCAAGAGCGGCCAAGAAGCATCTTCTCGGCGATTCCTCCCTCTTTGTCGACCGCCGGGGCGTCGACGAGAACATCGGTCCTGGTTCCGACGCGGCTTTCGGCGAACCGGCGCGAAATTTCGGTGGTGACCTTGTAGAGTTCCTCACGGCGCCGCTGTTTTGTCTCGGGATCGATCTGGTCTTCGAAAGCCGCCGCGGGGGTCCCTTTTTCGGCCGAGTAGGCGAAGACACCGCACCGTTCGAAGCGCTGACGCCGGACGAACGCCAGAAGCTCTTGAAACTCCTCCTCGGTTTCGCCGGGGAAACCGACGATGAAGGTCGAGCGAAGGACTAAATCGGGAATCGACTCCCGCAGGCGGGATAGGAGTTCTTCTGTTTCGGCGCAGCCGGTTTGGCGGTTCATCCGCTTTAAAATCCGGTCGCAGGAGTGCTGAAGGGGCAGATCGATATAGGGAAGAACCCAGGTCTGCCCCGGCGTTTTAGGGACGGCGAATTGGGCGATGAGATCCTCATTCCAGCCGGTCGGATAGGCGTAGAGGACACGGATCCAGTCGACGGCGTTCTTTTCTCGCAGACACCGAAGCAAATCCGCTAGGCGGTATCCTCCCTCAAGATCGCTTCCCCAGAAGGTCGTCTCTTGGGCGATGAGAACCACTTCGCGCACCCCGGATTCGGCCAGGGTATCGAGTTCCTCTTCGATGACCTCCAACGGCTTACTGACAAACCGGCCGCGAATACCGGGGATCGCGCAATAGGAGCAAAAGCGGTCACACCCCTCGGCGATTTTCAGATAAGCGACGTGGGGCTGAGTGAGTGTCAGGCGAACCTTGTCGAAGAACGACAGGGTTCGGCGGCGATGATGATGAAACGACGGCTGAACCACCGGAAGCGTCCCGCCGCCGGCCGATGGGACCGCACGGCTGACCGTGGGGAGTGTTCCGGTGATTTCCGCTATCTTCGGTTCATCGAACGGCCCGACCCAGGCGTCGACACCGGGGAAACGTTCGAGGAGTTTTTCTCCCTCCGCAGGAATCAGGCAGCCGCAGACGACCACCCGAGAGACTTCTCCCTTTTTTTTACGCTGAAGCGCCCGCGTGATTTCCGCCGCGGCCTCCTCTCGGGCATCGGCGATGAAACCGCAGGTGTTGATCAAAACCAAATCGGCCGGGATATCTTCCGAGACCAACTCGTATCCTCTGGACAGAAGAATCCCGAACATCGATTCCGAATCGACCAGGTTTTTGGGACATCCCAGGGAGACGAAGGAGAAGGTCTTACTCTTTTTCTTTTTCATGCGAATCGCTTCGTATATGGCGCACAGGCGAAAAAACAAGGCGCCGCTTCTTCTATAGCCCCTTTATAGAAAAGAAAGACGTGAGGGGTTCTGTTTTGGCCTCACGTCTTTCAGACAGGTTATCTTGATCATGCCCGCGGCAATCACTGCGGAACGGCGATCTTGCGGCCGTTGACGAAGTCATCCATGATCACGCCGTACTGCTCGGGGGTGTAGTTCCCCTCTTCGTACGAGATCCAGGAACTGAGCCCCAGTTCCTCGATCTTATCGCGAACGGCGACCCAATCGACGTTCCCGTTCCCCATACCGCAGAAGCCCTTCCACGGATCGGCCTTAGTCTCGTCGTTGAGGAGGTAGTCTTTGATATGGAGCTTCGTGATCAGCTCGGTTCCCATCGCCTCGAGCCACTCGATCGGAGGAGCGTATTTGACATGGTTCCCCAGATCGAGGTAGGCGCGGACCCAGCGGCTGTCGAACATCCGGATGAAGGCGGCGGCGAAGTCTGGCTTGACCCAGAGGTTGTTCCAGACGTTTTCCAGCGCGATCGTCACCCCCTCGTAGGCGGCGACGGGGATCAGCTTCTGGACCTCTTCGAAGGTCCGTTCGGTGGCGATGTTCTGGAGGTTGATATACTCTTCGTACGGGGCGTTGTCGCCGTCGACCACCTGGGAAACACGGCAGTTGCCGTCGAATTTGATATTGAATTCCCACGGATTCGGACCGGGGTTCTTGATCAGACAGGGAACCAGCAGGATAGCGTCGGCGCCATAGGCGGCGGCGGTCTTGATCGCCTTGATGACCGTCTCGGCCGAGGCCTCACGCTCCGCGGCGTCATCGGAGTTAAAGGCGGCCCAGCCGCGCATCACCGAGTGGATTCTCAGCCCGCAATCTTCCGCGCGCTTGCGATTCTCCTTGGCCTGCTGGAGTTCGATATCCCAGGAGGTTGCTTCCAGTCCCTCAAAGCCGGCGGCGGCGAACTGCTCGAACTGACTTGGATCGGGGGAGGAGATGAACGACTTGTACAGCTTGGTCTTATAGCATTTCTCCCCAGAGTCGGCCAGGGTCGAAGCCATCGGAAGCGCGGCGGCGGTGGTGAGCACCGAGGCCGTCTTAAAGAAATCGCGGCGAGTCATATGTCTCACGGTAAGTCTCCTTGTTAGAGTTAGCGGGGAACGAATGTTTTTGGATGGACACATTTGGGCCAGACAACAGGGTTAATTATACCGAGCCGAGAATCAAAATGCAAACCGACGATTAAAAAGGGCGTTTGTTTCGCAAGTCCGGATGCCCCAGCTCGATGAGAAATTGTTGAAGGATCACCTTCGTATCGGCGCGCGAATTCCCCTTCATCGCCAGATCGGCCGTCACCAGGCGATCGCCGAGGGTATCGGCCCGAGACAGACCGAGCGATGAAAGCTGGTCGAGCGATTTATCGATAAGGAAGGGAGGCGTCTTGACTTTGACCAAGGCCTCGCGCATCCGTTTTTTTTGTTCCTGGGCCGAGCGGCACAACGGGCCGCCCCCATGGATGAAGATTCTCGCGGCTTTGGCCAAGCGGCGGCAGGTCGGCGCGACTTGGGCGAGAATGCCGATCGGATCCTCGCCGGCCTTGAAGAGCCGGTCGAGCTGGATCAGCCCTTCACGGACACGGCCGGCGAAAAAATTATCGATCATTCCCCAGGCGGTCTGTGTCCGCCAGGATCCGGCTGAGGAGGAGATTTCGTCCTTGCCGAGCGATTTATCGGTGGGGAAGATCAGCGCCAGGCGGGCCAGCTCGTTATCGAGGACACCGACGGAATCGCCAAGCATCCTTATCATTTCCTTGGCGCCGGGAGCGGTAAGTTTGATATGCCTGGACTTGGCTCGCTCCACCAGCCATTTCTCCAATTCGCGCGGTTCGGGGGCTTTCGCGCTGATCACGCATCCCTTTTTAGAGACCGCCTTAAAGAAATTAGACTGGGAACTGACGTTTTTTGCCTCGAGGATCAGAACCGCGTCACGGCTCGGTTCTTTGAGGTACGCTTCCAGCCGATCGAGATAGCTCGAAATGAACTTTTCGGCATCCCGGACGCGAACCACTTTCTTCGAGCCGCCGAACATAGCCCGAGTCGCCAGATCGCGCTGCACCGTCTTGAAATCGGTATTGGGGGCTGTCCCGTCAAAACTCGTGAGGGAGAACTCGGCATCCTCCCCCTTGAGGAGCAGACTCTGAAGGAGATTCGCCGTCTCGGAAAGAAGATAGGAATCTTCGCCGCAGATCAGGATGACCGGTGCGCCCAGCGGCGCTTTTTCGGGCTGGCCAAGCAGTTCGAGTGCCGAAAGCAAAACGGGTATACTCCTTGGAAGATCACGGGCAGGAGAGGAAGCGTCACTTCGAACGGCCGAGGAACTCGCCGGTACGGGTATCGATCTTAATGATCTCGCCGTTTTCGAGGTACTCGGGAACCATCACGGAAAGTCCGGTCTCGACTTTGGCCGGCTTGCTGCGGCTGGTCGCCGAGTTTCCGCGGGCGGCCGGATCACACTCGACAACCTTCAGATCGACGGCGGCCGGCAGGTCGATGGCGACGCAGCGTTCCTCGTAGATCAGGGCGTAGATACCGTCCAGCCCGTCGGTGACATACTGCATCTCGTTGGCGACATCCTCTTTGGCGATGGCGTAGTCGTTGTAGTCTTCTTTGTCCATGAAGTGGACATCGCTTCCGTCGGCGTAGCTGAACGAGACCGCCCGCTTGCGGAAGTCGGCGTCTTCGAACATATCGGTCCCTTTGGTCTTCAGATCGACCTTGTCTTTGGTGATCAGATTCCGGCAGCGGAACTTATAGAGGGTCGCCGCGCCGCGGGCCGAGGGGGTTTGAACCTGAACGTTTTCGACAATGACGGGCTGACCATTTTGGACAATAATGTCTCCTCGTTTCATATCTTTCGCGATCATTGGAACCGAAACTCCTTTTCTCTGTGTTGTTTTTAAGGAATTACCCCCCTATCGGCTTATAAGACGCCCGGCGCTGTTAAGGCCAACAGGGTACGGGAGAATTATACAGGGAAAACGCCGGGTAAAAAAGGGTTCTGCCCCCCCCGCCCTCTTCCTCCCGCGCGAAAAGAAAGAAAAACCCGGGCGGAAACTCAAATTGTCAATTCCCGCTATAGGGGTATAATCGGGAGGAAGTTCCTTGCGTGTTCCATCCGTAGAGTCTACCTTTAAGGCACCCATTAACAAGGAAACGAAACGATGAAACTGATTGTTCCCTCTGGTTACACTGCGACGCTTGTCCCCGATATGATGGAGCAGGCTATTCTTCTGATCAAAGAAGAGTTTCAGATTCGGCTGGCCCGTTCGCTGAACCTGCGCCGCGTCACCGCGCCGCTTTTTGTTCTTTCCGGAACAGGGATCAACGACGATCTCAACGGTATTGAGCGGGCGGTTTCCTTCCCCATCAAAGATATGGCCGAACGGCGCGCCGAAGTGGTTCATTCTCTGGCCAAGTGGAAACGGATGAAACTCGGCGACTATGCCATTCCCGTCGGTTACGGCCTCTATACCGATATGAACGCCATCCGCGCCGATGAGGAGCTCGACAATCTCCACTCGCTCTATGTCGATCAGTGGGACTGGGAAAGGACAATCGGCCCAAACGATCGAACCCTCGGCTTTTTGTGTTCAATCGTCGAGACGATCTACTCCGCGGTGCGTCAAACCGAAGAGATAGTCTATCTTCACTATCCCCACATCAAGCCGGCCCTTCCCGAGAAGATTACCTTCGTTCATACCGAAGATCTTCAGCGCGAGATGCCCGATTTGACCCCTTCCGAGCGTGAGGCGGTGGTGACCAAAAAGTATGGTGCCGTTTTCCTGATCGGTATCGGCGGACGGCTGGCCGACGGCAAAAAGCATGACGGCCGCGCCCCTGACTACGATGATTGGTCCACCGAGTCGAAGCCCGGATATCACGGACTCAACGGCGACATCATTCTTTGGAATAGTGTTTTGAACTGCCCGTTCGAGATCTCCTCGATGGGGATCCGGGTGGACCGTGCGGCGCTGGAGCGCCAGCTTGACCTGGAAAACTGCCCCCAGCGCCGCGATCTGATGTTCCATCGGGCGCTGTTATCCGGCGATCTTCCGCTTTCGATCGGCGGAGGAATCGGTCAGTCGCGGCTGTGCATGTACTACCTGCGCTGTGCCCATATCGGGGAAGTCCAGGTCTCGATCTGGCCGGAGCAGATGATCGAATCGGCCGCCAAAGGCGGGGTGATTTTGCGTTAGGCGAGAAAAAAAGCCCCCCGGATGGGGGGCTTTTTTATTCCCTGAACGACCGCATACGCCGCGAAGGGACAACACAGACAGTTTCTCCTCTCAACCCTCGCGAAGGGGGAGAAGTTACACCGCCGAGGTACATCAAACCGGTATTCTTCTGGCTTAGAAGCCGAACTCTTTGAGGAATTCCATCGCTTTTTCCATCAGCTCCCTGGGATTCCCCAGTGTTTTGATATCATGGACGCCGTCGTTTGTCACACAGAACCGTGACGGAACCCCGGCGTTGCGCAGCTCGTCGTAGAGCGCCGCGCTTTGGCTCAAGGGAACGACCGAGTCGTCGGTCCCGTGGAAGATCAGGGTTGGGGAGAATTCCGGACAGACATAGAAAGCCGGCGAGAACTTCACGGCCCGATTCCATTCTTCCTCCGAAAGCTTTTTGGGGTAGGTGGGGATTCCCTCCGGATCGATCTGGATGGCATGATAAATGCATTCGGGGACACTCTTGAGCCAGTGACCCGCCACAAAATCGGTCGGGCCGAAGAAGTCGATCACCACCTGAACCTGACCCGATTGATCGAGGTTCTCGCCGACGTCAAACGGGCTGATGCTATCGGGAATCCCGAGGCACAGCGACAGGTGTCCTCCGGAGGAGGCGCCGGAAGCGGCAAAGCGGTCCTTATCCAGGCCATACTCATCGGCGTGGGCGCGCAAGAAACGGACCGCGGCGCGAACATCCTCGATCTGCGAGGGGAACCTGACGGTCTGTAAACTTCGGTGGCTGATACTGGCCACCGCGTAACCTTGCTGAACCGGGTTGACCAGGGTCCAGACCCCTCCATTGCCCGGAGCGCCGCTGTACCAGCAGCCGCTGTCGATATACAGAAGGGTCGGGCATTTTTCGACGGGCTCACCGTTCTTTGTCGGAAGGAAGAGATTCAGGCAGATATCTTGACCGTCGACACTCTTGTAGACGATGTTCGGGATCTCTTTGACCTCGTAACCGGGATCAGCGTTATCGTCGGCCCGGCAAAAGGGGAGAAAGACAAAGGCCGCCCCAAGCAAAAGAAGGACCGAGGCGCGGCCGAGAAATTGTTGAGTGAGTCGATTCATTGGGAAATCTCCTTGAATGGATCCGATGTTTGCGGTAAAAAACAGCATACTACGGGTGGATTGTACTCCCCCGAAAAGATAATTCCACAAGCGTACCGGAAATTTTACTGTGCCCCCTTCCCTTCCCCATCCGACGGATCAGTGCGACACGCTCATCATCGGCGGTTCGATGGCGGGGCTGTCGGCTGCTGTCCACACACCCCGCGGCCGGAAGGTCATCCTGCTTGAGAAAAACGCCGTCTGCGGCCGAAAACTTCTGGTCACAGGCGGCGGTCAGTGTAATTGTTCTCATCGAGGGACGGCCGAGGAACTGGCCCGGCACTACGGAGGGAAGGAGCGTTTTGTTCTGCCTGCCCTTTACGCCTTCGGCCCCGATTCCTTGGTACGGTCACTGTCCGCCGCCGGGGTGGCGGTGGAAACACGAAGCGATGGGAAGATCTTTCCTCGTTCCAAACAAAGCCGTCATGTCCGTGACGCGCTGGTTGCCCTGGCTCGCAAGCGAGGGGTGAGAATGATCACTTCCGCCCCGGTTCTCTCATGCCGTGTGAGTGAGGATGGGGACTTTTTGGTTTTGGCCTCCGGCATTGCGTATCGTTCGAAGCGGCTCATTCTGGCCGTTGGGGGGAAGGCTTTTCCTCAAAGCGGCTCGACGGGAGACGGTTTCATATGGGCGCGTGATTTTGGCCACACCATTGTCGAACCGACGCCGGCGCTCACCGCTGTTGAGACCGATCCTTTTCCGTAC
>CADBTE010000220.1 GCA_902797455.1 uncultured Planctomycetota bacterium
CGGCGCGGCGGGGATGTCCGGAAGCTCGAAATAGTCGTACCGCTGGCTTTGGGGCCGAACGAAGAGCGAGTATTCCAGAAGCAGCAGCGCGATGATCACCGCGCGGGCCGCCGGAAACCGGCGTTTGGGGAGAATGTCATAGAACATAGGCGTTTAGGGCTCGGGGGACGGCTTCGGCTGTTCCCGCGGCTGCTCTTTGGGCCCGGTTTTCTCCCCCTCATCCGCGGGAGGAAGGATCGCGACATTCCACGTATCGGTCACCTTGCCGGGGAAGGTGATGCAGGGGGCGGTCACCGCGGCGGTGAAGCGGGCGGTGGGGAAACGTTCTTCCAGTTCTTTGGGAAACGCGCTCTTCCCGTCGGGAGCGTCCCGCGGAAGCCAGACGATGATCCCCCCTTGGCTCTTGCTCTTGTCCACATTCCAGCCGGCGTACTGGTACGAGTCGATCTGCGGTTTGAATCGGCTGAATACCCCATAGAGAAAGCGTGTCTGCAGTTCTCCTCCCACAAAGGCGCAGGGGCGGTCCGGGTATTCGGCCGACCATAGCTCGTCGATCTGGCGCGACAGCGCCCGGGCCGGGCGAAAATGCTCCGCCGCCTCTTCGCCGGGGAAGAAATAACCGGCAAACGATTGAAAGGGGAGGGTCAAAAAAACAACCGCCGCGAAGATCGTGCCGAGGGTGAGCGACTTCTTCCAAGAGGCCGCGTCGCCGCGCGACGGAAGATAGTACAAAAGGCACAGCGGCAGCAGTTCCCAAAGCTGGAAACCGTAGCTGGGCAGCCGAAACGCCACGCCGTTGAGTACCTGCGCGATGACCAGAAACGGCATCGGAAGAAGGAACATCGCCAAAGGGAAGTTCCGCAGGGGGTCGGTGTCGGATCGTTCCTGACGGGGAGATTTTTCTCCGCCCGCTTTTTTCTTAAAGATCAAAATCGGCACAAGCGAGATCAGCATCGGCGAGGCCATCGCCAGCTGAGACCCCCAGCCGGTGACCATCGCCAGGGGAAAACAGTTGTTCTTCGGCTTTTTCGATTGGACATATCCTTGAATCTCCGCGAAGTGCTCGCGCAGAAACAGAACATGCGGCGCGAACATGCCCGCGGCGATCGCCACCGCCAGATAGGGGCCGGGGGTCTTAAAGACCTTTCGGCGGCCGGCCCCCAGCGCGTAGGTCACCATCGCCCCGGCCAGGAAAACCGCGGGGTAGTGACTCAACAGGGCGAATCCCATCGAGCCCCCCAGCGCGATCCACCACAGGAGCTTTCCCGTTTTGAGGGCGTGGTAGTAGATCAGGATCGACAGATACCAAAACAGACAGTGCACCACGTTGCGGTTATAGAAGATCCCGCCGATGCAGGTGTAGTAGAAGGTCGTCAGCAGCAGCGCGGCGATACAGGCGCCCTTGGGGTCGAGGTACTCGCCGGCCAGCCGCCAGACACACCATATCGTCCCCGCCGTGCACAGCGCCGAGGCGATGTAGACGGCAAAGGGGGCTTCGTCGAACGGCGCGCAGAAAATCCTCGCGATCCAGGCGCTGGAGAGATCTCCCCGGAAGTTTCCGATGACCCACTCCCGCCCGGCGCCGATCATCTCGTAGATGTCCCATCGAGGGGTCGGCCAGACGATATTGCCGGTAATCGCCAAAAGGGCGGTGAAGATCAGCAGCGTCAGGTAAAAGATCTTGCGGTATCGCGCCGAGTCGGCGTCCGGCCGCTGGGATGGGGGAAGGGGACGGGTCACTTTTGCGGAACTCCTTGATTTTCCTCGGGAGGAAAAAACGCCACATTCCACGTCTCGGTCGCCTTGCCCGGGAACGTGATGTAGGGGGCGGTTACCTGGCCGACGAACCGCGCGGTCGGGAAGCGCTCGGCCAGCTCCTCGGGGAGCCGGCTTTCCCCGTCGGGGGCGTCGACCGGGCGCCAGACCACGACCCCCCCTTGGCTCTTGGTCTTTTCCACGCTCCAGGCGGCGTACCGGAACGAGTCGATCTGCGGCTTAAACCGGCTGAAGTCGCCGTAGAGGAAACGGCACTGTTCTTCCCCCCCGACGAACCGGCAGGGGCGATCCGGGTATTCGGCCGACCAAAGGGCGTCGATCTGGCGCGACAGGGCCCGCGCGGGGCGAAGATGCTGCGCCAAATTATTGCCGGGGAAGAAATATCCGACGGCGGTTTGAATCAGCAGCGCCGCCAGAAGCGACACGGTGAAAATAACACACAGCGTGATGGACTTTTTCCACGCTTCGGCGCTTTCGCGTGCCGGGAAATAGTACAGCAGGCACAGCGGCACCAGCTGCCAAAGCTGGAATCCGTAGCTCTGCATTCTAAACGCCACGCCGGTGATGATCTGGGCCGCCAGCAGGAAGGGGATCGGCAGGAGGAACATCGCCAGCGGGAAATGCCGCAGCGGGGCGTCCTGGGCCGTTTCCCGGCAGGGGGATTTTTCTTTTTCCCCCTTTTTGAAGATTAAAAGGGGCAAAAGGGAAATCAGCATCGGGGCGGCCATCGCCAGCTGAGCCCCCCATCCGGTGAGCATCCGGAAGAGAAACCCGTCGCTGGGCTGTTTGCTGTTGATATAGCCCTTGATGTAGTCGTAATGCTCGTGGATAAACAGTAAATGCGGCGCGAACATCCCCAGGGCGATCGCCACGGCCAGATAGGGACCGGGGGTCTTAAAGACCCTTCGATGAGGGGTGGCTAAGGCATAGACCGCCATCGCCCCTCCCAGAAAGACCGCGGGGTAGTGACTCAGCAGGGCAAACCCCATCGACCCTCCCAGGGCCGCCCACCAGAGGAGTTTTTCCTCCTTTAAGGTCCGATAGAAGATCAGGATCGAGATATACCAGAACAGGGAGTGAACCACATTTCGGTTGAAGTAGATCCCCCCGATATTGGTGTAGTAGTACGTTCCCAGCAGCAGCGCCGCCCAGCAGGCGCGCTTGGGGTCGAGGTACTCGCGAGCCAGCCGCCAGACGCACCAAATGGTACCGGCCGCGCACGCCGCCGCGGCGATATAGATGGCAAACGGCGCCCCGCCGAACGGGCCGGAGAAGATCCGAGCCACCCAGGCGCTGGAGATATCCCCCCGGAAGTTCCCGATGACCCACTCGCGGCTGGCGCCGATCATTTCGTAGACGTCCCATCGGGGGGTTGGCCAGACGAGATTGGCGGCCAGCGCCAGAATCGGGATATAAATCGCCAGGGCGCGGTAAAAGATCGCGCGGTACCGCTTGGGGGCGGTATCGGGCTGCCCGGCCCGCGCGGGGGCCGGGAGTACGGTTTCGCTCACGATATGTTCGATTCCCTTCGTTTTTTGTTCCCTTTGATGAAAAGGCGCGGCCCGGCAGGAGAAAGCCGCCCCTGAAAAAGCCATTGTACCGGCGGCGGTTTTTCGGCGCAAGAAGAAATTGGTGTTTTCGCGGCCGCGCCGGCGTCTAGTACAGCGTCGATTCCGTCCCGTGGGGGGAGATCGAGATTCGCTCCCCCGCGGGCATCGGGCGCAGGGCCAGGGTGTACCCTTGGTCCTGCAGGAATTTCTTCACTTCCCGAAGTTCTTTATACGAGTCGGGGTAGACGCTTAAGGTGATCGTGTTGCTCTCGGGGATAAAAATAGACAGTTTCTTTCGGAAGACCGAACCGTCCTTGAGCGCGTCGGCGACTTCCTCGCCGGGAAGGGCGTCGACCGGATCGAACTGGCCCCCCTCGAAGACGCAGGTCATCCGTATCCCTTCCTCGGTCGGCTCTTTGTGGATGGCGGCGACGTAGTGGAATCGGTACCCGTCGTACGGCCCCAAAACCTGCTCGATCCGGTCGTCTTTGAACTCCCGCATCGAGCGGAACGCCCCGCGGACCAGTTCGGCGAACTCCCCGATCGGGACGTAAGAGATTCTTCCGGCGCGGATCGCGAAGACCGCCTCGCTCCCTTCGAGTTTCTTCGAGATCGGGGTCGGCCGGTTCTCCAGCAGCTGGGCCTTCGGGCGGGCGCCGGCCAGCGCCTCTTTGGTCTTGGTCAGAAGCTCGAGATTCTCCTGGAGCCGAGCCAGTTCGGCGGCGTTTTGCGCGCTGGCGATTTTTTCGTCGCTCTTTTCTCTTTTAAGCCGCTCCAGCAGCGCCTCCAGCTCGGCGGCCCTTTGCATCAGCTCGGCGTATTCTTTCTGCGAGCTGTCGGCCTGCGTTTTAAGTATCGCCGCCTGGTCGTTGAGTTCGCTGACTTCTTTTTGAAGCGCCAGGATACCGTCCCTTTCCTGGTGGAAACGGTCGGCCAGCTCCAGATACCGCGTCCGCTCCAGCGCCTCTTCCCGCCGGGCCTGCTCTTGGCGCCGGGCGGATTCCTTTCGGGCGATTTCCTCCTGACGGGCGATTTCCTCCCGTCTGGAGGCCTCTTCCCGCCGCGCGGCGGCCGAGGGGTCTTCCCGAACGGTACGCACTTCTTCCTCCGGTACCGCTCGGCCGAGCCGGAATCCGGCGATCATCACTAAGATGATCAGGATACCGACCATATTCGAGACGATATCGAGAAACGAATCCTCTCCGGCGCCGGGGGACTCGGTGGTTCTCGTTTTGCGGAAGTATCTCATAGATTTCACGCGGTTATTGCGCCTGCTGAATTTTCACTTTCTGGCTGGTCATCAGCTGCGCGAGGCGCTGATACGACTGCTCCGCCCCCGGGGCGAGCGACGCGCTGATCCAGGGGGTCCAGTACCGGTTGCGGCCGGCGACTTTCCACGACTGGACACAGGCGATGATGGTCCGAAGGATCTGGTCTTCACACCCCTGTTCCCACGCGATTTCGGTCCGCTGGGCGACCCCGTTCTGCCGCGGGAAGACGACCGAATCGGGATGGCACTCGACCAAGATCGGCCGCTCCACCGCCACTTCGGTGGTCTTGTGCAGCTGCTCGTTGAGGTTAAACGCCTTGGGACTGATCGGCGCGCTGCTGACCGGCTCGTGCCCCGGCTGACCCTGCGGTTTCGATTCGGTGAGCCCCTTGCTCTTGATCCGCTCCAGTTCGCTTTGATGGTAGGCGGTGTTCCCGACGGTCACCGACGGATCGATCGCTTCGGCTTCCTTTGGCTGGCCGGGGTCGGGGGAGGTCTGTCCCTGGGCCGCTATCTGCGCGGTCAGCGACCCGGGGATCTGGCCGTCGGCCGAAACGTTTTGAGCGTCCGAAAGATAGGGGGCATCCGAGGCGTTCGGCGCCGCCGGTACGATGCCGCCGGCCCCCGTCAGGGCGGCCGATCCCGAGGCGGCGCCGCCTTGCCGCATCGCGCCGTCTTGAGCGGCCGCGCCCTCAGAGGCGGCCATATCTTCTGATCCGGCTGTTGTGCCTTGCGGTCCGGCCGTGCCGCCGGCCGCTGTGCCGTCGCCTTCCGTACCGCCGCTGCCGCCGGCCGCCGCGCCGTATCCCCCAATACCGTATCCCGAGGTATCGGGGAAGCCCGCCATCAGGCCGCCGGCTGTGCCGTCGGCTAAAGTCCCTTCCATCGTCGGCAGCGGTGCCTCGCCGCCGGCCGAAGCCGAAGAGCCGAAGCTCCCGCGGTACGAGGCGGTGATCTGCTCCCCGCCGCCGGGGATGCCGCCGGGTGTACCGCCGCCGGCCGAGCCCGCCCCGCCGAAGGTCTCCATCGTCCCGGACGGCTGCGCCGAACCGCTCCCTCCTGAGGAAAGCCGCGCGTACGGTCCGAGCTGATCGCCCAGGCCGCCGTCTCCCGAGCCGCCGAAGCCGCCGGTCCCCGGACCGCCCGCCGAACCGCTCCCCGAGCCGCTGAAGCCGCCTCCCGATCCGGACGCCGCTAATTCCCGCTGCCGGGCCATCTCCATCTGCCGGCGGAGCATCGCCAGGGTCCCCGCCATCCGGCCGCGGGCGACGACCACCTGGTCCTGAACTTTTTGCGCCAGCTCGGGGCTGGCGGCGGGGTACTCGATTTGCGCGTCCTCCTCGATGAACTCGTAGCCGCACTCCCCGCCCCATGACGCCAGGGCGCCGCGGGCGGCGTAGTAACTCTCCGAGCCGTCGGGCCGGACAATCAGCAGCGGGTACGGTTCGTCCTCCTCGCTCCCCTGGCCGGTGTCGATATAGTACTGGCGCGCGGTTCGAAGCCCGGTGTCGAACGGGTTCCCCGGGTATTTCCCCAAGATCAGATCATCCATCGGGAAGAAGAAATTCTCCGGCATCAGCGTGACCCCCGACGCGGTGCACTCGACGTAGATCGGCCGGCGGAATGTCCCGTTTTTCCCCTTATAGGGGAGGATGGCGTACGAGCGGTTTTCCCCCTGCTGCTCGGCCTTTTGCCTGAGCTCTTCGATCTCGGTGTTGAGCGCCTCGATCGCCGCTTTTTTCTCCTCTATCTGCGCGCCGGCCGCTTCGGCGTCGCCGGTGTTCTCTTCCTCTAAGGCGCGCAGCTGATTTTGAAGATCGACCAGATGCTCGACCTGCCGGGCAATCTGCGCCTCGGTTTGGCTGAGCGCCTGGCGGGCCGACTTGAGCGATTCGCCGGTGCGGTCATGAACCTGCCGCAGTTCCTCCCGGAACCAGACGGCCGACTCGACCTCGGACTGGAGATTCTCCAGGTCCAGATCTCCCAGCGCCTGCCGCGCCGCGGCGTAGCGCGCCTTCTCGGCGTCGTCCTCGGCGTTGTCCTCGGC
>CADBTE010000221.1 GCA_902797455.1 uncultured Planctomycetota bacterium
AGGGAAACACGCACGGCAGCCGACTGTCGCGTGTGTTATTCCAGACGCCTGGGAAGCTCATACTTCCAGGAACTCGAAAAAGCGGCCGTTTCCCCCGTGATAAGCCGAACAAACCTGATGAAAAACGGGATACACCCTATCGATCACTTCTTCGCCGCGGGTTCGGGGATCTCATGAAATTCGCCGTCACGAAGTTCGTACCAGCGCAGGTCGATGACCAGATTTTTCCCTTCTCCCTCGCTGCGGCACACGAGGAACCGCGGGCGGCTCGGATCGTCCCCCTGACGCGAAGCGGGAACCAGATCGATCCCGGTGGAGACGTCCAGCTCATACCGATCGAGTACGTTCATCTGACGGTCAACCCGAAGGGTGTTGTAGGTCACCGTCGGGTCGTTTCGGTAGAAACCGAAAATGAGGGAATCGTTCCAGGCGGCCGCCGTCTGGGTCCCACAAATGATCTTCGCGCCAAAGTCGATTTTGTATTCCGCCACGAAGTTAAAGTCAGCGTCGTACTCGGCGACGCGATCGATGGTATGATCCTCCCACGTGGAGGGACCACCGATGAAAAGGTGATCGTTCAGAAAGGTGACTCCGTCGGTCCCGTGACTTTCGGCCAAATCGATCTTTCGAAGAAGATTCAGGTCGGTGTCGTATTCATACAGGCCGATACCCTCACTGGAGGACATCGATACATAGAGTTTGCCGCCGTGCAGGGCGGGATCTCCCGAGTGCACGGGCGCGTTGGTCCAGCAAAGGAGCCTTCCCGTCCAGTCAATCTTGAAGATGGCGTTGGCCGAGACAAGATAGATCGCGTCTTCGTCACAGCAGATCCCCTGGATGTGGGTAGACGCGTTGGCGAACGCCTCGTCGCTGACCTCAATCGCGCAGGCGCGGGACACACACAAAAGCACAGTCAGCACCATCAGAAACATCGGGAAAAAGCGCGCGATTTTATCGTTCATGAAAAATACCTTTCGTTCATCACCGTTCTTCTTTTAGCCCCCCCCCCAAAAAAAATGTACCCCCGGCGTACCCCAAAGTCAAGTGTTTCGGTTCTATCCCGATTTTACTGTCAGGACAATACGAATCGTTTGTATGCAGGGGGATTTTGTGTATAATGGTCCTGTCTCGGTTACTCCCTTTCCCCTAAAAAACGAGGATCAGCCATGAAATCTTCCATCCTCCTTCGCCCGGCGCTCGCATCGGCCGCGCTCTTAACGCTGGCGCTTTTCTCCACCCTGTGGTTTGCCGCGGCCGACGCGGCCGACAGCCAAAGTGTTTCCGGTATTGTCGCTGACATCGAGGACGATCTGGCAGACGACTTCAGCTTCGATCTTGACGAGGGCGAGACGGATAGTGAGGACAAAGACCTCGACGACCTGGGAGAGGAACCGCCGCTTCTGGAAGAGGGACAGGATGAGGACGACGCCTCGACGATACCCGACCAGATGCGTGCTCTCTTCGCTCGGGCCGACGCGGGGGACGCCGAGGCTCAAAACCTGATCGGGGTCTGCTATTTTTATGGCAAACGGGTAGAGAAGAATATCAAGGAAGCCGTCATCTGGTTCTCCCGTTCCGCCGCGCTCGGAAACCCCAAGGGGCAGACCAACCTGGCGCTCTGCTATCTCGACGGCTCTGGCGGCAAGCGCAACGAGATCGAAGCCAGACGGCTCCTCCGACTCGCGGCTAATCAGGGATATGCCAACGCTCAGTACGAGCTCGGTTCACTGCTGGAATCGTATGAAACGAAGACAACCGACAAAGAGGCCGCCGCCTGGCTGCGCCGGGCAGCCGAGCAAAATCATCCCTCGGCCCAGTACCGCCTGGGGGTCTGTTACGCTACCGGCAAGGGAGTCATCAAGAATGAGGAGACGGCGTTCGGCTGGTTCCGCAAGGCCGCCGATCAAGGACAGACCGACGCCGAGCTGGCGATGGGGTTGTGTTATACCTTCGGCCAGGGGGTGAAGGTCAACGGGGCCAAGGCGGTTCGCTGGCTCTATAAGGCCGCGAGAAAAGGGAACGCTGAGGCGCAGTTCTACCTAGGGATGCACTACATCCATGGCGATGGGGTGAAACGCAGCATCGACGAGGCGGTCCGATGGTTCCGCAAAGCCGCCGCTCAGGGACACGACGGGGCCGATGAAGAGCTGCGGCGCCTGGGGAAATAAAAAACATATGACGCAAAAGAGGAAGGAGAAAGGGGTATTTACCCGGCAAGGATTCGAACCTTGACTAAGGGAACCAAAATCCCTGGTGCTACCGTTACACCACCGGGTAACAAGTGCCGATTCGCGGCGCCTTAGGTAAGAATTGCGGCAAGAGACATCCTGTCTCCCACCGCCTCCTTAGCGGTGTATTATGGGGGAAATCGGAAATCTTACAATACCCCTTTGTGAAAAACCCTCCCCGGGGAGAAGCAGCCGTGATGGATCCTTTAACCCCCATAAGACCGCCCAGCGCCGACCAAGCTTCTTTGCGGAGAATCCTCTTTCTTGTCGTGGTGGTGGCGCTTCTGATCGGGAGCTTTTTCTGCCCGCGCTCCTTTCGGGCCCGAGTGGCAGGTTCGTCGATGGAACCGACCCTGCCCGGCCCGCGCGTGGAACTGCGCTGCCCGATCTGCGGCCGGACAACCTGTCTGACCGCTGAGATCCAGACGCTGAGTCATTTGGAGGATTTTCGCTATTGCGGCTGCCTCGCCTGCGGCTACACACTTGTCCCGGTTCAGCCAAACACGGTCCCCGGCAGTTCGCTGAAGATTACCTCCAAGTGGAGACACTTCCCCAAACGGTGGGAGGTGGTTTTGGTCACCCCGCCGACCGAAGATGATACTCCCCCGGCCATTAAGCGTGTGATTGGACTCCCGGGGGAGCGGGTCGAGATCGTCCGAGGGGAAATCCTCATCGATGGTCAACCGGTTCATGACGCTCCCTGGGACCAAAAACTCACCGCGGTCGACTCGATGACACCGCGGCGCGAGGGGCGGGCCCTTCTGTTCACCCACACCGCCGCGGTCCCCTTTGGGCCTGATCAGGCCGGTTCGCCTCGTCCGGATCCGATTCCGACCCCGCTGACCAACGAGATCCCCCGATTGGAGACGGCCCAGCCGATCGCCTTGGAATATCTGCATGATTTTGCCTTGGATGTCACGCTATCCTCCACCGGAGGGGAAGAGCCAATTCGGATCGTTGTCGATCAGGGGGATCTCCGCTGGCTGGTCACCTTTGATCGAACAAAGGGGGTGCTCTCGGTGGCGCAAGCGCCGGGGAAGAGCGAAAAAGCCATCGGCCAATGGCAGACGGAGGACTTTTCTCGAACCACCGCCGTGTCGGTGTCGCTGGGCGATGTCTCGGCGGGCAGCGCAGCAGGCTGCCTGCAGATGCGTTTTCTTCGCCGGAACGCCGAATTTTTGCTCGATGGTCAATCCTGGCTGATTGTTCCCGCCAACATCTCCTTGGATGATTGGAAAAAAGGGAAAAACATCCCTATCAGTACCCCGGCGGCGGTTCTGCTCCCGGGAAATCTCTCCGCCGAGACAGAGGATCCCCAGACACTCCTGGCCGCCTGCGGAATCGAAGAGCTTACCCTGCTGCGCGGTGTCTGCTTCAGCGAACCGAATCCCACGCGCGTCTACGAGGTTCCCCGGGGGTGTTACTTCCTTCTCGGGGACAATTCGGCCGCTTCGATCGACAGCCGTCTTTGGCCGGCGTTTGTGCCGAGGAGGGCAATCCGCGGTACGGTAACCTCTTGCCTGTAAAGAGTTGCTCTAATATAATGATTCAATCCGTTTTTTCTGGAAATTTCCGCCCCGCCAGCACCGTATTCGACTAACTCCAAGATTCGGTGTTGGCCGTTCCTCTGCACAACAGCGCGCATGGAATCCCCAAACACTATCCGCAATGAAACGACGATCGAACAGGGAGTCATGTTTCAGTCCGTTCGCGAAATGGTCGAAACACTGGCGGTCGCCCTCCTTTTGTCGATCCTCTTTAAATTCTTCATTGCCGAGGCGTACGTCATCCCGACCGGCTCGATGGCCCCCACATTGATGGGACGCCACAAAGATATTCTCTGCCCGGAGTGCGGCTTCCGGTTCCAGGTCAACGCCAGCGAAGAGATGGACAACGAACACAACATCCCCAACGGAATCGTTGTCGCCGCGGGAACATGCCCCAACTGCGGCCATACGCAAAAACTTCTCGATGCCCCGTCATTCAAGGGGGATCGTGTTATCGTCAATAAGTGTGTCCCCTCGATGCGTTCGACCCGTCGGTGGGATGTCTCTGTCTTCCGCTGCCCCGCGGTTCCTAAGAACAACTACATCAAGCGGATCGTCGGCCTCCCCAACGAAGATGTCCGTATTCAGTACGGTGACATCTTTGTCCGCGCCGTCGATCCCGACGGGACACGCGGTGAGTTTGAAATCGCCAATAAACCGCTCAGCTATCTCCTGTCTATTCTCCAGACGGTCGATGATGACTCCTGCCGTCCCACGCGCCTGCTGGAGGCCGGTTGGCCCTCTCGCTGGAGAGACGAGCTCTCGCGCCAAAACCCCGGTGGTGCCAGTGCCGGCTGGGTCGAGGTCGACGGCGGTTTCTACTGCTCGGGGAAGGTGGTACCGACACAGGATTCTCCGAGCTTCGAACCGGCTTCGATGGAGGCTTTTGACGCTGAGTGGCAAAAGCTTCAAGAGGAGAAGCTGATCGGCGACGATGGAACGCTCTGGCTGCGTTATCGCCACATCGTTACCCCCTCAGATGTATGGAACGCGCTCGATCAGCAGCAGCCGGCCAGCGCATGGATCGAAAACGGCAAGATTCAAAACAATCCTCAGCTGGTGACCGACATGACGGCCTACAACACCGGTATCCCTGTCCGGGATCCGCGCAGTGCCGAGACTTATGGCGGTTTGACCCAGCACAAATCGGTGGGAGGACTGGGGTTCAACTGGACAGGAGATTTGGCGATCTCCTGTCAGATGAGTTTCGGCGCCTTCGGCGAAGGGGAACAGATCACCTTCGAGCTGGTCAAGGGAGGGACGCTCTTCCGCGCCCGAATTCTTCCGGCCGAATCGAAGGCGGTTTTAGAAATCCCATCGATTCCGCTCTTTACGCCGCTGGAGGCTCCGGTAACGCTGGCCCCCGAGAAAAAATACAAGGTTATTTTCCTCAATATCGACGAGCAGCTTCGTCTGGTCATCGACGGCCGCCCGGTCGAGTTCCCCAATGACGGCCGGTACGACCACCTCTGCCAACCTCTGTCCAACGGCACGCCCGGGGTGCTGCCGCGCAATCGTGACCCGAACGGACTCGATCTGTCACCGGCGGCAATCGGCGTTAAGGGAGGGGCAGTAGAGGTCAGTCACCTGAAGATCCTGCGCGACATCTACTACATCGCGATGGGGGAAGACCACCAGGAACCGATCGAATCGATCTTCTCGCGCGGCGCGGTTGAGGGAGAGCTGGTCTCGATGCGTTCCAACGCGCGCTGCGACCGATTCTTCGCTCGTCCGCTTGCGAACCTTAGTGAGGAGACGCTCACCGAGTTCTACAGTGACCCCAGCCGGTGGAACGGTTACGGAAACACCAAGTCGGTTCTCTTCCGTCAGGGAGACAACGCTTTCCTCGCTTTGGGGGACAACAGCGGATTAAGCCAAGACAGCCGTCTGTGGGCCGAAAATCATGACGATATTCCCCACTACGTTGACCGCCGGCTGATGCTCGGCAAGGCGGTCTGTGTCTTCTGGCCGCATGGGAAACCGATCCCCGGGACGAACCTCTTCCTCATCCCCGACTTCGCCCGAATGCGGGGGATCGATTAGAGAATCAACAGGCAGAAACTATCCGCACTTTATGGCAGCGATAGCACACGCGCTAAGATAAAAAGGATCAGCTTTAAGGAATCAAAGAGCTATGCTTGACAGAAAATTCATCCTCGAAAATGCCGACGCGGTGAAGCTCAACTGCAAAAACCGCAACGTGACTGCTGACGTCGACCGGTTCATTGCTCTGGAAACCGAGCGTCGAGAGGGGCAGCGCCGCTTGGAGGAGCTCAATCAAGAGGCAAACGCCACAGCGAAAAAGGTTGGCAAGTGCACCACCCCCGAGGAACGATCCGCGACAATCGAGCTGGGGAAGAAGCTCCGTGAGCAGATCAGTCAGCTCGCTTCTGTACTGAAAAACACGGAGGTGGAGGTCGACCTCCTACAGCGTTCCATCCCCAATATGGCGCACCCCGACGCCCCTGTCGGTGACGATGACACCGCCAATACCGCCTGCGGTTATGGGAAGACACCGCTGCCGAAATTCGACTTTACTCCGCTCGATCACGTCGAACTGGCCAAGGGGCTCGATCTGATCGATTTCGAGGGGGGAGCGCGCGTGGCGGGAGCCGGTTTTTACTTCCTCAAGAACGAGGCGGTCCTCTTGGAATTGGCGCTTCAGCAGTACGCCGTCAGTTTCCTGATGAAACGAGGATTCATCCCCGCTTCGACACCCGACCTGGCGAAGAACGAGATTCTGCAGGGGACCGGCTATATCCCTCGCGGGAACGAGACCCAGATCTACTCGATCGAGAACACTGACTTGTCGTTGGTCGCCACCGCCGAAATCACCCTCGGCGGTCTGCTGGCCGGACGTGTAATCGATGCCGAGGAACTTCCTCTGAAGTTCTGCGGCACCAGCCATTGCTTCCGTACCGAGGCAGGCGCCGCAGGGCGTGCCTCGCGCGGCCTGTATCGGGTCCATCAGTTCACCAAGATCGAAATGTTCGCCTTCACCCTCCCGGAGCACAGCGAAGCGATGCACAGCGAGCTCCTGTCGATGGAACGGGAGATATTCGATAATCTCGGGCTCCCTTATCGCGTCGTCGACACCGCCACCGGTGACCTCGGCGGCCCGGCGTATCGCAAGTTCGACCTCGAGGCGTGGATGCCCGGCCGCGGCGATTACGGTGAGGTGACCAGCACCTCAAACTGCACCGACTACCAGGCCCGCCGTCTGAACGCCCGCTACAAGATCAAAGATGAAAGGGGGACTCACTTCCTTCATACGCTCAACGGCACGGCAATCGCCGTCAGCAGGGCGCTGGTGGCGATTATGGAGAACTACCAACGGGCCGACGGATCGATCGTCGTCCCTGAGGTCCTTCGTCCCTGTGTCGGCTGCGACCTGATCGAGCGAAAGAAATAAAGGGAAATCATTTATGAGCGCGCTGTTCGCCTATTTCGAGTTTTCCGCCTTCAAGCTGGCGATCCTCCCGGTGGTCGCCTTCGCGCTGGTCTATGCCGCGTCGCGTCATGAACGGCCGGAGGCGATCCTTCGTCACGCCTTTAAGGTCCTTCTCTGGACGGTCGCGGCCACGGCGGTCTTCTACCTTCTTCTTCGCAGGTTCACCTAATGTGAACAAGAGCCAGGAAACTTATTCGATAAGGAGCGGTTGGCAAGAAGTATGAAAATTCTCATTATCGGAGGAGGAGTCATCGGCAAGGCGATCGCCGAATTCCTCATCAACAAAAAACACGCCGTCAAGGTGATCGAGAAAGACCCGGACAAATGCAAGCAGCTCGGCGAGCAGCTTGACGCCGCTGTGATCGAAGGTTCGGCGCTTTCCCCCTCCGTTCTCGATGACGCGAACATCGGCGATACCGACCTGTGTCTTTCGCTCACCGGAAACGCCGAACTGAACATTGTCACCGCCTCGCTGGCCAAAGGGATGGGGGCCAAGCGGGTCGCCGCCCGAGTCTACGCCGACATCTTTAATGGCATGGGGGATTTCGACTTTGCCTCCCATTTCAAGATCGATCGGCTCCTTTGTGTCGAACACCTCACCGCCACGGCGATGGTGCGCAAGATGGGAGAACCGGTGATCATGAATGATCACATCGCCCGTGACCGCATAAAGGTACAGGACATCACTATCACCAAAGAGACCAAGGCGTGCGGTGTCCCGCTGCGCGAGCTGATGCTCCCCTCCGAGGTGCGGATCGGCGCCATCCGCCGCAAAACAGCGGCTAAAGATTCGATGGAATCAATCGAGGAAACCTTCATCCCAAACGCCGACACCGAAATCACACTCGGTGACCAAATCACCATCATCGGTCTCCCGAAGTGGATCGAGGCGGTCGAAAAGCGTTTCGAACAGACCGGCTCCAAACAGTCTGTCACGATCATCGGCGGAAGCCGTTCGGGGGTCTGTCTGGCAAAAATCTTAAAGGCCCAGAGATACCAGGTTCGGCTGCTTGAAAAGGAAGAGCGCCGAGCTAATGCGCTGTCAAAAAAGCTCGCCGGCACCTGCGAGATTCTCCGTGCCGACGCGCGCCGGGTGGAGTCGCTCCTAAATGACGCCGAGGTTCGCGAAGAGACGATTTTCATCGCCGCGACCGACGACGATGAAGACAATGTCATGACCTGCCTTGAGGCCGGTCAGCTCGGCGTCAAGCGAACCATCACCCTGATCCGGCACTCCGACTACGCCAGCGTTCTCAAAAAATTGGGACTGAACGAGACGGTGAGTCCCTATCATCTCGTTCAGCAAGAGGTTGAGAGTCTTCTCCAAACCGGCCCGGTACGCTATAAAAACAGCGACGCGGTCGGCGGCGGGATCCTCTTAGTCGAGCTCGATGTCGGCGAAAATTCGCCTTTGACTCAAAAACAGCTTAAAGATGTCGACAGGCCCAAAGACTCCCTTTTGATCGCTCGTATCCGAGGAAACGCTATCGCGGTCCCTGGGGCGGGAGATACCCTGGAAACCGGCGATATCATTGTCGCCTTGGTCTACGAAAAAGACCTTCCCGCTTTGATCGACGCGGTCACCGCCCCAAAAAAGTAGGAGCGGCGAAAAACAACGCGAAAGCCATGTTTCTCATTCAGGAGGATATTCGATGAACCAAAGAAGGATCTTCACCACCCAAAGCGCTCAAAACTCCACGCGCCGTTTCAACGGTTGGGGAAACGCATTGCTGCTGTTAGCCGCATTGACCGCTGCTTTGACCGGCTGCTCGAAAAGGCAGTCCAACGGCTACTACGACGATGGAATCAAAGCGCTCAACGCCGGTCAATACAAAGAGGCGAGCGACTTCTTTACCCTGGCGACCGATTCGAATCCCAGAAACGCCGCCGCCTATCTGGCTCGGGGAATCTGCTCCCTCAGACTGGGGGACTATGAACCGTCTCTGCGTGATTTTCAAACGACCCTGACCCTCAGTCCCGGAAGCATTGACGCTCGGCGGGGGAGCGGCGAGGCTCACCTGGGACTGGAACAGTGGGAAGAGGCAGCCAAAGATTTCGACGCCGTTTTGGCCGTCGCCCCCGACGACCTCAACACGTTAAATAACCGAGGCTTTGCTCGCTCTCATATGGGACTCCTCCAAGAGGCGCTGGAGGACTTCGACGCCTGTATCAAAAAAGACCCCAAATGCGCCCTGTATCTGCACAATCGCGGCTCCTTGTACCGCCGGTTGGAACAGCCCAATTCCGCCTTGGCCGATTTCAATGACGCCATTGCGTTGAGCCCGGACGATCCGATCCTCTACGTCACTCGCGGTTCGACCTACTATCAGGCCGGCCGATGGGATGACGCGATGCGGGACTTCAATACCGCCATCGAGAAAGACGGCACCTTGGCCGCCGGATACAAATCTCGGGGGAAGTGCCTCAAAAGTCAGGGAGAATGGAAACAAGCCATCGCCGACTTTTCCCGCGCTATCGAGCTGGATCCCCTCGACAGCGAGCTCTACTACGAACGAGGCGCCGCCGCGCTTCAGGCCGGCGATCAGCAGATGTATGATGATGATATGGCCAAGTTCAGCGCATTGACAGAGCAACAATAACCGATTGTTTTTCCCCTGCCTCAAAGACCTATGACGGAGGAACAGTACCAGTCGCTCTTCGGCCCGATTGAATATATCAAGGGGGTCGGGCCGGCCCGGGCGTTGCTGCTCAGGCGGTTGGGAATTGTTCGCCCTGTCGATCTTCTCTTCCATTTTCCCCGCTCCTATCAAGACCTCACTCGGTTAAGGAATGTCGACGGCTTCGAGGATGGGATGGAACTGACCATCGCCTCGACCGTCGTCTCTTCCGATCTGCGTTTTATCCCCCGCCGTCGGGGACTGTCGGTTCTCAAAGCCCGGATGACCGACCCCACCGGTGCGCTGTTCGACGTGGTCTGGTTCAATATGCCCTGGCTTTCGGATCAGCTCTCATTGGGCCGGCGCTGTTTTTTATTCGGTAAACCGAAACTCGAAAAAAGTGGCCGCCGCTGGCAGCTGTCTAATCCCAAGGTGATCTGGCGCCCAATGCCGGAGGAAGAGAAAACAAGCGAAGGTGATTGCGACGGCGACACTTCCCCGGTTCAAAATTCCTATACCGAGGAAATTCCCCCCTACCTGCCAAACTACCCACTGACCGAAGGACTCAAGTCATATCACCTCCAACGGATCATCCGGCCGCTGCTCGAGACTCTCCCACCGCTGCTGACCGATGTATTCCCTGACTCCTATCGCCGGGAACACCACCTCGATTCGCTGGCCGAGGCAATCCGCTCGATCCACTTTCCCGAGAGCATCGACGCTCTCCACCGAGCCCAGCGGCGTTTCATCTACCAGGAATTCTTCCTCTTTCAGCTGGCGCTGGGACTTCGCCGCCGTCAGCATATCGCCTGGCTCAAAGCCGAGCCGCTCCCCGGTTCTCCCGCGCTTTTGAAGCGCATTTTCAGCCGCTTTCCCTACGAGATGACCGACGCGCAGAAGCGGGTTATCGGCGAGATTTCAGACGATCTGGGGCGAACGACACCGATGAACCGCCTCCTTCAGGGGGATGTCGGAAGCGGCAAGACGCTCGTCGCCGCGGCCGCGATCCTGCAGGTCATCGCCCACCGTCATCAGGCGGTCCTGATGGCCCCGACCGAAATCCTCGCCCGGCAGCACCTCCAGACCTTCTCCCGTCTGCTGGAAGACTCCCAAGTTAAAATCGTCGGCCTGTTCGGCGGCCAAAAAAGCGCTGAGCGCGCGGCAATCCTCGCGGATATCGCCTCAGGGAGGGCCGACTTGATCATTGGGACACAGGCAATCATCGCCGGAAGCATCTCCTTCGCTCATCTCGGACTGGTCGTGATCGACGAGCAGCATAAATTCGGGGTTCTGCAGCGGGCACGCCTAAAGAGCGAAACAGGGTTTGACCCGCACTATCTGGTAATGACCGCCACCCCTATCCCGCGGTCGGTCACCATGACCCTCTTCGGCGATCTGGATGTCTCTCTCCTCGACGCCGCCCCCCCCGGACGCAAGCAGGTTAAAACCTATATTGTCTCTCCCAAGGACAGAGAGGCTTGGTGGGCCTTTTTCCGCGAAAAGATCGAACGAGGACGACAGGGGTACGTGGTTGTCCCCCGGGTCGGCGAAAACAAAGGTCCTCTCCCCCTTGAACCGGTTCTCTGGGAAGAGGAGGCACTGGCCGATATCCCCGCCTCGACCTCTCCATTCCGACCCCTCCGGATCACGGAAGATGAGGAACCGGGGGAAGAATCGGCCTCTACACTCAAGAGTGTTGATTCTATCTTCCGCGAGCTCTCCGAAGGGCCGCTCAAAGGGCTGCGCCTCGGGATACTCCACGGCAGAATGAGTACCGAGGAAAAACAGCGTGTGATGCTCGACTTTCGCTCACGCCAGATCGAGGTACTCATCACCACCACGGTCATTGAAGTCGGGGTCGATGTCCCCAACGCCACGCTCATGGCGATCGAAAATGCCGATCGATTCGGCCTGGCGCAGCTCCATCAGCTTCGCGGACGCATTGGGCGCGGACGTCACACGGGGTTTTGCGCCGTCTTTCGAACCGAGGATGAGACTCCCCACGGCGATGACGGCCGGGAAATGAAGGAAGTTTCCGGACAGCCGGACAAGAAAAAGGGACACGTCACAAAAAAGAAGAAGGAAGCCACCGGCAATCTGCTTAACGCGGAAACTCCCTTGGATGTCTTCGCCTCTTCAACCGACGGTTTCTATCTGGCCGAGCGGGACCTTCAGTTTCGCGGCCCAGGAGATCTATTCGGGACAAGACAACACGGAATCTGCTCTTTCCGTATGGCCGACATCGCTCATGATCAAGAGATTCTGCGCGAAACACGCCGCGACGCCGCCAATCTTCTCGACGGGGACCCGGGACTGTGCGAAGAGGACCACCGAGCGCTTCGCTCCCAGGTATTAAAAAAATATGGAACGGCACTCAACCTGGGCGATGTTGGTTGAGTGCCGTTCCACGCAGGATGGATGTTTCAGTTATTGTCCCGCGCTACTTGTTGATCTGCGCGGTGAACATAATCCCGTGGGCCAGGACGTCGGTGTTTCGTTCGTCTTTGTCTTCCTTGCAGCGGAAGTAGGTCCCGTTCGGGTTGATCACGTAGTCGTTGACGGTCGTCCCGCGGGCGATGTTGCCTAAGTACATGAACTCGTAGCCGACCTTGAAGGAAAGGGCCTCAGTCCAGTACCAGGAGGCCTCAACTTTGGCCTGAACCCCAGGAGTGAACTGGTTGAAGTATTCTTTGTAGCTGAACCGGTTGGCGACCGTTCCGAGCGGGGCCTTGGTCGGCAGACCGCCTGTACTGCTGTCGGAGGAGGAATCGTTGTTTGTGTTGTTGCTCCCGCTGAGGTTCCCCTCCTGATCCGCTTCGGCCTTCAGACCAAACTGACCATATCCACGGATGTTCTGGCGGTTGAGACCGGCGAAGAACATACCCTCGGCACCAAACCGCCACCGGCCGTTCGCCACCGAGTAACGACCACCGACCTGGGGACCGACGATATGGTTCTCGGCCTCAAAATCCCAGATCGAGTAACCGAGGTCACAACCGCTGAAAGACTCGTTCGTCTCGGTGTTCGATTCAAAGTTTTCCGACTGGGTTCCGATCGCTCCACCGTTGCTGGCCGCCATTTGCCCCTCGGTCAAAACCTGGACACGAACCGAGTCGTAGGTGTTCGAGGTCCGGGTGGTCGAGTGACCGAAGAAGCTCATATCGTCATCGAAACAGGTGTAGCGAACGCCGCCTTCGAGTTCGAGCAGCCCCCTGTTAAACGGGTGGAACCGATAGTTGTACATCGCCTCGACCGACCAGTAGTTCAGGTGCGTCTCGATCTGGTACATATCGTAGACGATCGGAATCGGGACAATGGCGTACGCGCCGCGTATCGTGTCGGTTCCCGACTCACCGGACTCGCTGTTGTTCGAATTGTAGTCGTTGTCGTACTCGGTCGACGAATTGCCGTTCCCCATCATATCAACGATCGCCCAGAGATGGCCGATCCGGGCCATCGAGTGCGGGTCGACTAAGCTGAACGAGCTGTCCGTCCCGACACTTCCGCCGCCGACACCGGTGAAGACATAGTAGTCGGCGGAAGCGGCGCCCCGGGTGATTTCGGCGATGTAGTCCGACGCTAAGATCGTCAGCGGGTCGTAGATGTTGATGCTCGCGTCAAGACCGGCCACCTTGTCCGACATAGGCGACACGATCTGGCTGCGAACCTGCCAGCCGTGATGCCCGATCTGACGGCCGATCTCAAACTCGGTCGTGTTGCTGAACTGGGACTTGAACTCAGAGGTGTTCATCTGGTTCCCCATCCGCGACATCGTGTAGACGCCCGCGAACGCGTTCGTCACGTACCAGGGCTGTTCCCCGTACTCGTTGTTCCCGTAGCGGTCAAACCCGATCTCCCGTGTCGACGGTAGCGTCACGGTGATCAACCCGGCGCCGATGCTCCCATAAAGACCCTCTCGAGCGTAGGCCCCGCCGCCAAACTGGTCGTCGGGGTACGGTGAGAAGAGCCGCATTTCGGAGATCTGACCCCAGGATACCTGCGTGCTCGCCAAAAGAAGCAGCGCACCTGCAATAGCC
The DNA here is from genome assembly GCA_902797455.1 of uncultured Planctomycetota bacterium. Lineage (GTDB taxonomy): Bacteria > Planctomycetota > Planctomycetia > Pirellulales > Thermoguttaceae > RUG695. Next base: position 13,882 of record CADBTE010000221.1, read on the forward strand.
CATTTCATCCTGAATTTCGACATGGTTCAATACCCATCATCTAGGCTTAGTGAAACATCCATGCATCCACAAGTGAATCACCGGGTACACACCCGGCCACCTACTTATGGCTGTAGCGGTATTATCGGTGATTTATTCTCCCGCAGTTGAATCAGAATTGCCCGAAGAGGGATTTTTTTCGATCGAACCGACAAAATTTCTATTACGATCCACGTCTTTGCGAAATCTGGGCAATTTAGAGGCTTTACACAACAACAACTATCCCAAAATAGACAAATTCGATAAAATCTACTTCCCGGCCCGTTGAGCGGGTCGGGAAGTTTTCTCGTTTCCTCATGTTAATTCGGTTATTCGACTAATATAGACAGAGGAAAGATTAGGGAACAACATTGATCGTCAGATGCTGCTCGGCCAGTACCGAACGGGTCCGTCCGTCCAAAAGCCGAATGGCGATCGACTGGACCCCCACATTCTGACTGACGAAATTGATCGGGTAATCGGTATCGAAGGCAATGGAGGCAAACTCCAAGGGGCGCTCTTGCGAGGCGGTATGACGCGCCCCGGTCTCGTCGACGATGTAGGAAACCCCATCGGGGAAGACCATCGAGATAATCGCCGAATCAACCTGGCCCGTCTTCATCGCCTTAATGACCGCGGAGAATTTCTCACCGACGCGCGCCTGCTCGGGAAGCGGGACGACCATCGTCAACCGGGCGGGAGAATTGTTGTAGGTCGAGGAAGGAGTGCTCCCGCCGCCGGTGTCGCTGCTCGGAGTCGGCGCAAACAGATCACCCGAACCGGGGGAGATCGGCTGTACCGGCTGAACCGGCTGGCCCGGGTTGACGAGTGTCGAGGAGGTTCGGCGCTCGACGCGGGCGTTGAAATCGTAGACTCCCGCGGCAATGACATTCATATCGAACTGAACCGGTATCGTGCCGTGCGGGGGAATCCCATCCAGAAGCCAGGTGAGCGTCTGACCATCCTGATAGGCGGGGGCCGGCTGGGCCGCGGCAAAAGTCATTCCGCTGGGGACATTGACGCGAACCACGGCGTCGACTGTCTGATCGGTCAGGTTGGTCACGTGCATCGAATAGGCCGCGCGCGAACCGATGGCCACCCGCTCCGCCCCGGCGAACTGGAGCGTGAGGGGGGCCTTTCCCGTCCATGTCTGCGAAATGATCCGCTCATCAATCACCACACGCTCCTGGGAGCCGGACGCCGGCCGGATAATCTGAACCTTGAGCTTGGTACACCCGTCTGATCCCTCGCGTTGATTGAGGATCGTCTTCGCCACCCCCTGATCGTCGGTCATCACCTCGACGGTCTGGTCAAAATTCGGCCCAAACCCGACCGATGGCCCCGATACAACCTCGTAGCGGACCAGCCAGCCCGGACGCGGCTCATCGGTCGATCGCCGATAGACCGCGGTCTGAAGCGTTTGCGCCTCGCCAATCGGCGCGATCCCCGACTTCGGATAGTAGAAGGACGCATCGATCCAATGGATCTGGCCGCCGGCTGTTCGGTGATTCCAGTTATCGATATCCGACGCCAATACCGAGATGGAACTGGTCCCTTCCTGGAACGACTGAACCGTCGTCCATGACTGCCCCCGAAGGATACTGACGTCGTCGGTCTGTGACGCCGTCCCGCGGTGAATCCTCCACAGCCGGCTGGAAGTGACCGTCAGCATCGAGCGATCATCGATCTTCTTGCTGGTGGTCATATCGCAATAGAGGCATCCGTTGCGCGGATTCCCCGTCAGGAAGCGGCCGACGCCGTCTAAGTTCCACTCAAGTTTTTCCCCGACGCGCAGGTATTCGTTCTCGGGGCCGATGTAGCTGGCGACCATAATCACCTCGGTTCCGACCTGCGCGATGATCGAGCGGGGTTCCAGAACCACCAAAGGTCCGGTTCCTTCGTACTTTTTGGGGAAGAGAACCGCTCCGTCAGGATGCTGGGCCGTCCATCGGCTCGACTCCTCTCCATGGATGGTCATCGCAGCCGACTGCGAGACGTTCTGCCAGCAGGGGATCGTATCGCCGCAGGTCGAACTCCCCGAGACATTCCGCTCCAGCTCCAGCTCACGAGAGCTGGAGAGTCGATCGGCGCCGGCCTCGGGCCATTTGCACAGGGACTCCCCCGTCGGATCAATCGACGGCAGCGATTGGCACCCGAGCGCCGCGCTGAGAATCAGCGCCAGAATAGACAGACACAGCGGCCGAACCGATATGATTCGGCCCCTTATGCTCCCGGCACTGCGACGCGTTTGTCCCCGCTGATACACGGCAAGATCCTTTCGGTCGATTTAACCGCTTAAGCGCAAATAATAGATTTCTCCAATGAAATCTACCTAACTGTTATTGTAATCACATCTGATAAAACAGATAAAACAAATACGCCAGCCGCGGCCGCTTTTTCCTCATAAATCCCCCGTTCATTTGTTACAACCGACACAACCGATACAACCGTACCGAGGATAAAACCATACCGTCCGATACGCGGCAGACGGCCGCATGTCGGACGCCGTTGGAAAGGGTTCCGATATGATGATAGAGCCCTTAATATATTGTCTGTCACAGGGGAATCGTTATACTCCGAAATTAAAGAGGAAGATTCCCAACACTTTGGCCGCGTGCCGATAAGACCAATAAGCGTATAACGTCTTTGATCTCACTCGCTTTCAACGTTCCTCGCTGGGGTCTTCCAAGAAGGGAAATACGTTCATGGGCATTTTTCTGACGAACCGTCTGACTCTCCTCAATCACGCCGGGTTCTGGTCTTTGATCGTCTCGCCGGCCCTTTTGCTCTCCCCTTCCCTGGGTGCCGCCGAACCGGCTCAAGACAACAGCGACAAGACCCCCTTTGCCGGAACCACCGAGATGTTTCGGCGCTTCGAGGATTCCCCCGCTGTTTCGATACGCAGACAAAGCGGGGGAGAAGAGATTCCGATCATCGATAACCAAGGGCGTGTCGTCTTCTCGCGGCCAGAGGACAAACCGGCCGAGGAGATGTCCGAAGAGGACTTCTACAAAACACTCACTCCCACCGAGAGCGCGGTTCTCACCCCGGGGCCGCAAACCGCACCGGAGTGGATCCGCGCCGCGGTTATTATCTCCCGCGTTGGGCGCAAACCACTAGCCAAGCTTCTGTTCACCAAGTCGATCGACGCGCCTGGAACCCCCGAGCAATTCGCCGAGATGCTCGACGATGTCGGTCCCGATAAACTCTACGCGATAACCCGTGACCCGCAGTTGGGAGATCAAACCCGAGAGGTGTGCGACCGGGTGATAACCGAAGCTCGCAAGTGGTGGGAAAATCCCGATACTATCCGCCGGGCCTTTGAACAAACGATGGCCGGTTCCCAGCAAAATAAAGAAAACGCCGTTTTGGCGCTGCGCAAAGGAGATATCGTCTCACTGAACATCCTGTTCACGGAACTGTTCTCGGAGGACGAGCTTCGTGCCGATCAGGCGGCCGAGATCTTATGCGGTTTCGGTCAGTCGGCGCGTGATGCCCTTATGGCGGCGGTCGCCCAAATACAAGACGATTCCCAGCTGCGGAAGATCGCCGCTGTCATCGGTCGGACTAAGGGGTTCCTCTGTGTTGACCCACTCTTGGCCCGCTATTGGGACGAGGAACTCAGCGACTCGGCACGTCAGGCGCTGGGTGACGCGATTGAAAGGCAGCTCGGCGAAATCCCCGACCGAGAGCAGGCAGCGATCGACGCCGCTGCTCAGGGGGTACGCTATTTCGATAAAAAAGTCCCCTGTCCCGCTTCCTCCCCCGACGACATCCCCAGCTGGAGTTGGGATGTCAACACCGGTGAGCTGAGGCGTTCTTTCCTTACCTTTGACCAGTACTGCCGAAAAAATGCCGCCGAAGAGTTCCTCTGCGCCAAGGCGCTCGACGGTGACTCGCTTTCCATCTCCTCCTTTGCCGCTCTTGTTCTGGCCGAAGAGACAATCTACCAGGGGGGGCTCGATTCGCCGGTCGATTTGGACGCATTTAAGGAACGCTTCGGCCGGGAGAAACCAAACGACTGGCTTCTGGCGCTGGAGCAAGCGCTCCTGACCGGTCATGAGAAGGGAGGAATCATTCCGGCGATGCTTCTTGGGGAAACCAAAGACGTTTCTCTCGTCACCGGCGCCGGAGACCCGGCGGAACCGACCACCCTGGTTCGCGCCGCCTCGTCGAAAGACCGCCGCCTTCGCTTCGCCGCTGTTTCGGCAATCGACCAGATCGATCCCCCGGTTTCTTTCCCCGGCTGTTCCCAGGCGATCAATACACTGCTGCACTTCAGTTCGGCCAGTGGGAAGCGGTACGCTATTATCGGGACATCAAAGCTGGAAATGGCTTCCATCATCGGGAATGTCTTTGCCGATGGTTCCGTCCGTGTCGTCCCGACAACCACCGGGAGTGAATTGCTGCGACTGGCCCAGGACAATGCCGACGTCGAGTATGTTGTCGCCAGTTCCTTTCTCCGGAAACCCGATGTCCGTACCATCGCCCAGGCGATGGCGGTCGACTACCGCACCAGCGATATCCCGATTTTTGTCACGATCGAGGAAGAATATTACGAACCGATGGCCGATCTTCATGCCGCCTCCGCGCCGAACGCCGTCGCGCTCCCGCTCCCCCAGGATCGCCAGACGGGCCAGTGGGCCTTAGAGGAACTCTATCGCCAGACCAACCCCGAACAGGAGCCCGCGGAAGTTCGGCTCGAACAGGCCAAAAAGGCAATCGGCATGCTCAGCCGCCGTCTGGCCGAAGGACAGTCGTTTTGCGAACCGGAGACCCTCGATAAGATTGCTGTCAATTTCCTGCATCGCGGCGAGGTGCGTGACGAGGCGAGGTCCTTCGCCCTGGGAATCGGAACGGGTACGGTTCAAACCGAGCTTGTCGCCGCCTGTGTCGATCGGAGTATCCCCATGGCCGAACGGAAGAAATTCCTCGATGCCAGCCGGGATCATATCGAAAAATATGGTCTGCGCCTTCGCGGCCCCCTGCTTCGGCAAATTGACAGCATGCTCCTGGAGTCTGATCAGCTCTCAGATCAGGATAAAGAGCTGCTAAATGACCTGTACAACCTCGTGAAAGATCACATGGACAACTGAGCGCGGGCGAACGATCGAAGAACCGCCGCTTTCCTAGCGGCGGTCGGTCCTCACCGTGTTCATTCTGCGGCGAATCCCCACCGCAATCCCAATGACCAGCGGCAAGATCGGGGGAAGGAGGACCGCCAGCATTTTATATCGTCCCTGAATCGTCCGAATAGTCTCGGCAAGATGACGCTGGGTCTCGGCCGTCTTTCGGTCATACTCCTTCTTTTTCTCGTCGTGCAGCATATTCAATCGCCGCTGCATCGACTGCATTTCCGACTGCAGCTCGGGAGCTTCTCCTGGATTGTCCCGATGGGCGAAATCTTTCCGATTGACCAGCTCGGCGATCCGCTCATTCATTCGTGCCTCCTCGGCACGGCACTGGGTCTCGAACTCCTTTTGGATGGCAATGAGCGACTCCGAGGCCTGCTGCCGAATCCCGCCGGTTGCGTCCTCAAGCGCCTCCAGACGACGATGTCGTGTCCGCCGGCTCCGGATAGCGATGAGCCCGTCATCACCAATCAAACGATCGACCGCGTTTAACAGGAATGTCACATTGTCGAAATCCAGCGCCATCCCCCGATCCGCGTCGGTCCCCGTCTCGCGCAGGGCGAAAAACCCTCCGGTCATCATATCGAGGTCGGCGACTAAAACAGCGTTCAGATCCGGGATCGTCTCTTCCTCCGGCCGCTGGAACATCGGCGGTATCCTACCGGTGATTCGAGCCGCTAAGGTATAGATACCCGGGTGACTGGTTCGCGTACGCGCCTGGGAGCGGATCCCAAGCGAGACGATATCGCTGACCGGCGCGGTCCCGCCGCCGACGGTCTGAATCCACGGCCGACAAATCGTCTCGGAGGAGCGATCGGGAACAATATAGCCGGTAAAGGGGAAGAGAAGGTGTTCCAGCGACGCGACCGCGGGTTCCTTGGCATCAAATGAGCTGACAAGCTCTTTTTCTTCCTTGCTCTTTTCGTCCCCCGCGCTGATCACCGCCGGACGATCGTCTACGAAAACGAATTCGTTCGACAGGCCTGATAATTTCGGATAGGGATTGTAATCTCTCCAGACCAGGTCGGTTCCGAACAGCACCCCCAACAGGGACCAGAGGATACGGATGTCCCCCTTCTCGGTGGTGAAACCGGGCATCCCGGGACGTTTCGGAACCGATGTGCCAGCCAGAACGTCAGCGACGAACAGCGGCCAGGGATCCTCGAATATCAAAGTCGGCGTTCCAAGCCGAACCAAATCGATGAACCGCGTCATCGCCGTCGGCGGCAGCGTCGACGGCTGGACAGCCAGAAGAAGGTCGAAAGAGCCGCGGTCAACATCTTCCGTGCAATCGATCGGCCTGACCGAATAGCGGCGTGACAGTTCTTCGAGGATCGGCCAAGGCCCCGAGACCCGGTCGCCGTAGGCGTCACTGCGGCCGAACAGTGCCGCGTCGGTCACCACAACGCCGATACGCTTGCGCGGCCGATCGGAGACACTCAGTAAGGAGGAAAGAAGCTCGTACTCGGTGGAAAGCCCGCGGTGCATAAAAGGGATTACCGACGTCTTAGGTCCGCTGCGAAAAACCACCGTCATAAAGACCGGGACCGAGCGCGCCTGACCGCGCTGATCACAGACAATTGTTTTGGGGCGTATATCATAGCGTTTCTCCAGCTGGCTGGCCGCCTCGGTATTCGGCTCCACCCGGCGGACGGAGAGAAAGCATTTGGAACCGAGACGATCTTTTATCTCCTCAAGGAACGACAGGAGATCGGTTCGTGTTTTGAGCATCTCCGGAGGGATTTCGCCGCTGAGGTACGCTTCGATCGTCACCGGCCACTGGGACTGGAACGAGTCGATCGCCTCCATCGTTTCCTTCGAGAGTGTACTAAGCCGTTCCGCAGACCAATCGCTGCGCAGATCGCAGCGCCGCAGGACACCGACGAGTATCACCCCCAGAATCACAAAGGACGCGAGACGAACAAGGGTATGCCCCCAAAACAGAACGGTTCCGCGATCGATACGTCGGCGTGCCAAAAGTCGATTCGCCACCCATAGCCCAACAGCGGTCACTGAGACAAAATAGGCCAGCGACGAAAGACAGACCGTTCCACGGCTGAATGGCTCAAACGCCGTCTGAATATCAGCGGCACGAAGAAAATCGACGATCTTTGGGGGAAATGGGAGCGCGTCGGCCCAGTGCAGGACGACCAGGGGAACGTTCAGCAGAACCCCGGCCAGATAGGCGATTGTCAGCTGGAAAGTCAAAAACGAAGCCAGCATCCCGAGCGAGAGCATCGTCATCCCGAGGAAAAAGTAACCGATGCAGGTGGTCAAAAACAGCCCCGGATCGGGCTTGCCGAGGAACGACAGAACCAGCCAGGCGGCCAGCGACGCGAAGGCGAGCGACGCGGCGTAAATACCGACCACGGCGGCGAACTTCCCCAAAACGATCCGCCAGCTGGTCAGCGGTGAGGTGAGCAGAAGCTCCTCCGTACCAAAGCGCCGCTCATCGGCCCAGATCCCCATCGTGACCGACGGAATAAAGACCAGGAGAATCAGCGGAAAATGACGACTGAGCTGATCGAGGTTCGCCAGATTCGAGTTGACGAACTCGTCGGGGAGAAAGGCCGCGCACGAACAGGCCAGAGTAAAGACACAAAGGAAGACGTACCCGGTCGGGTTCAGGAAGTAGGCGGTAAAGTTTCTCTTAAACAGCGCAAACATTTCTTTTCTTTATGGGGATATCTTCTGTTCAATCGGCCGACAGTTCGGTGAACCTCTTCTCGGCCCGGGCCGTGTCAAACTCGGTCGCCGGCCCGTCAAAGACCAGACGCCCCTTGTTGATAAACAAGACGCGCGTCGCCACGGCACTGACTTCCTGAAGAATATGGGTGGACAGAAGGATGGTCCGCTCTCGGCCAATACGGCGTATCGTCTCTCGCATCTGAAGAATCTGCCTGGGGTCGAGCCCAGTCGTCGGCTCGTCGAGAATCAGAACCTCGGGCTGGTGCAAAAGGACATGGGCCATCCCCACCCGCTGACGATACCCCTTGGAGAGACGGCCGATCGGCTTGCGGCGCACCGGCTCAAGCGAACACAGCTCGATAGCCCGATCGATCGCCTCGGCGCGGTGTGATCGTTCGATCGAATAAAGACCGGCAAAGAACGACAACATCGACTCGGGGGTCATATCAGGATAGAGCGGACCGTTTTCGGGAAGATACCCCAAATGCCGCGCCCCGGCGGTGCGATCCTTCGTCATGTCGATCCCGGCAATCCGGGCCGTTCCGCTGGTCGGGGGAATGTAGCCGGTTAAGAGCTTCATCGTCGTGCTCTTTCCCGCGCCGTTCACCCCGAGGAAAGCGACCACCTCCCCGGCCGAAACACGGAACGACACGTCGGTCACTGCGGCGAAACGGCCATAGATCTTCACCAGGTGATCGGCCTCAATCATCGGTCTGTTTTCGTTCTTGGCTTGGATCATCGGAACAATCGCTGTCTTCTTGTCGGTTTTTTTCACCAGGAAAAGGGTTCACCTGGCCGCAGTATCACCGGCTCGGCCTGCGTGTATTTTTTCACCGCCTCGGCCCAGAGCTGTGGGTCCTGGGCAATTGGGGCCCAAGTACCGTAGTGCGTTGGGATCACCCGTTTCGGACGCAGCGCGCGAATCGCGTCGAGCGACATCTCCGGACCAAATGTGTACCGATCGCCAATGGGGAGGACGGCCAGTTCCAGGCAGAGGGAACCAATATATTCCATCTCAGAGAACCAACCGGTGTCACAGGCAAAATAAAGATTACAACTGTCGGCGGCGCGCTGAGAGAAGGGGACAATCGCGCCGCGCTTCCACGGCGCTTTCGGAATCGAGACAAGGAAACCGCAGGAATTTCCTCCCGACGAGCCATCGGGCATCGTCGAACTATGCAGCGCCGGAGTCATCGTCACATAGACTTCACACAGCCCCGCCTCGCCGGAATCGATCTTCAGCGTGATTGTCCCGCCGATATTCATCGGTTCGGTTCTCGATATCTTCTTCTGGTTAAACCAACCGGCCGGTTCGGCCATAGCGACGATCGTCGCGCCGGTTCTTCGGGCGATATCGACAGCCTGGGCGCAGTGGTCGGCGTGGCCATGAGAGACGAGAAGATAGTCGGCCTCGACCTGATCGAAGCGGACGGGAGCCGACTCAGGAAGGAAGGGATCAACCACCAACGTGCTGTTTCCCAACCGAATCTGCCAGCAGTTATGCCCCAGCCAAGTGAGTTGTTTTTCCATTGTTCGCTGACCTTCTGTTTGAGTTTTTGATTCTGCCTTGTCTGTTCAGGCCAAGTTCGTTTTTATCTGAACTGCCCCGCCTCAATGACCTGGAACGGATCACTTTGCCCCGGCGCTTCGCCCGCGTCTTCCTGGGGAAATTCAACCTCCTGCTCCGGGAAGTCCCCTTGAGGAAGGAGATTCGTCAGGACATCTTCTGTCGACGGCTCGGAAGAGGCGGTTCCGGTGATCACCGACATCGAAAACCCGAGACCGTACATCGACAGATCTTTATAGAACACCTGCCTAGCCGGGGAGACCGTACCGTCGGCCACCACCTCGGCTCGCCGGACCATTCGTGTCCCGGCCAGGTAGCCGACCACCTGGGCACTCCAGACATCGCCGCCTGTAGTGACTTTATTCCATAGTTTTTTCATCGTCGCCAAGTCGACCAGCCCTTGGGTATAGATCCAGGCGGCATGACGAAAGTTTTTCTCCACCGGCCGATCCATGGCGGGCCGAGCGCCGATGATCCGGTCGATTGCCGTCGACGTCATTCCGGGAACGGCGGCTAAAACCGGCCGGGGAGCGAGATTCACGTTGACCCGTCCGGTGATGACCGTCGAACGAGCCGTCGAGACGTAATCGAGGTAGGCGAACAGCGAATCGGCCGCCGAACGTCGATCATCAATGGGGGACCGGTAGAGGGTTCCGGCCGCCGGATCGGTGGTGCTGGGGACAAAGACCCTCGCACCAACGATATCCAAGGGAGTATCCAATGAAGCGGTCGGTAAAACCGAGTAATCGAGAACCTCGGCAGTCGCTTTTTTTGTGTCCCCGGCCGCTGACTTGTCGGCCGGTCCATACTGTCGGTAGAGCGTGACGAAGGCGGCGATTTCCTCGTTGGTGTAGGCGGCCAACTCATCGTGGAGGAACCGCAAATCCGAACCGTTCAGATCGACGCGCGGCTGCCCCTCGGGATCGACGTCCCGCTCGGCGCTGTAAACCGTCAGTAATTCCGACCATGGAAGCGGATCGGTCCGATTCTTTCCGTCTGTCTTTTCTCCCGGCACCGAGCGAAGCGACCCGATCACTTCTCCCGGCGGCGCGGCGGCGCGGCCATCGGCTTTCAGGCCAAAGCAGTACGCCTCATCGGTCCCATAGAGCTGGTAGCGCGTCACGTCACGTGCCAGGAGGATCTCTTCTAAGAAGACCGGCACCGCGTTGCGCGGACTGTACGGCAGACGTTTTCCGGCATAGTACGAAGCTTCGGCCCCGTGGGGACGGGTCCTTTCGTCAGGATCGATCCAGTCGAGGATCGAATCGGCCATCACATCGGTCATCCCGGGAAGGGCCATCAGGGCCGCGCGGCCGCTGCCGGGCGATTCCAATTCCCACGCCAGGACAGCGGAGAGATTCAACCGCGAGGACTCGTTCACCATCCCGCAGCGAAGTCCCTCGACCGTGTCGCGTGTGAACTTGGGGGCCAAAAAGGTAAACCGGGGTTCCCCCGATTCAAGCCCTCCCCCACTTTGCCCAGGAACCACCGGCACGGCGCGGAAGAGACGAGGGTTGTCGTAGACACCGCCAAGGCGCTGACGCTCTTTGTCACTAAAACCGGCGAGGACCCGCAGCAAGGTCGCTCCCGATTGATTCGCCGAGACGGTCTTTAGTTCACCGAGCCGTTTGGCCGTCGTGCGTCGCTCGATCTTCATCAGCCCCAAAAACGCGACGGCTCCCAGGGTCAGCACGGCAATGACGATCGTCACCACGAACATCACGACCCCCCGCTGCTTTTGGCGGCTCGGCGCGATCGGTCCGAAGGGTACCCTTCTCATGATCCGTCGGTCCGGGACGTGTCCCCCGGGGAAACAGAGGGCTCACCCGCCGGGCGGCGGGAGTAGATCAACAGTCCAATGGCGATCACCAGCATTACCACCGAAACGCACTGCGAAACCGAAAGCCCCGTCCCACAGAACGACAGCTCGTCGGTGCGGACCAGCTCCAAACAGAAACGCATCAGCGCGTAGAGGATCAACATCCAGGCGAAGAGTTCCCCCGGGCGATGGCACCACCGTGAAAGCAAGAGCAATATCCCGAACAACGCCAGCGCGCTGAGACTGCTGTACAGCTGCGTCGGATGGACAGGAAGAACCGTGTACGGCCCGGCGTGAAACGCCAAACGGACGAAACGAGAATCATTCTCTTTCGCCGAATCGGCATCATTCGCGGCATCAGCGGCATCGGACGGTTTCGAAGCGTTAGGCTCCTCGACATCGAAGATCACCACCGGTCGGCTCGTCAGGGAACC
>CADBTE010000222.1 GCA_902797455.1 uncultured Planctomycetota bacterium
ATCCAGGCGCGATTGTATCGGCCGCGAAGCGCCGCGGCCAGACCGAGGAAGACAAAGGGGAACGCGAACCCCTTCCCCTCTACCCCGCCGGCGACCCATTCGCCGGCAAGGTGGAAATGCTCGATGAAGAAGAGAAACCCCATCGCCGTGAGGATCGACATTCCGGCCGGCCGAACCAGCGCCGAGGAGAGGCGCTGCCAGCCGAAGGCCGCCCCCAGCCAAACGATTACCCGGCCAAACCAGGCCAGCGCGGCCGGCCCCATCAGCTTGGAGAAAAGACCAAAGACAGCGCAGTAAAACCAGTGGGAATCGGGGGCACTGAGAAACGGGTCGTTGGGAAAGTAATCGGCGTTCCAAAAATGAATCGCTTTCCCGATGTAATACTGCTCGTTCACATCGGGAACGGGATACGCGCCGTAGAGAACGAAAAGCGCGAAGATCGCCAGAACTTCCCACCAGAGGGCGCGATCACGGTGATTTTGTTCATGGACTGTTTGTGGCATAGTCATCGGTTTGGTTTCCGGCATGATCGTTCCGTGGAAGGGGAATCATGTCTTTATCATATCCCCAAAAAGCGCAGCCCCAGCGCGATCCAGATCGGGGTCGTCGCCAGCGCGACGACGGAATTGCTCAAGACGCTCTTCAGCGCCGTGTCCATATCGCCGTGATGAAGTTTGACGAGAACCACCGGGAAGGTTGCCGACGCCATCGACGCGTAGACCACCATAATGATCTTCACCTCCCGGGAGATCGGCATCGCCGAGGTCACCAGAAGGATCACCGCGGGAATCACCACCAGCCGCAAAAGGATCGAGAGGATCGACAGCCGAACCGTCTGAAGCGCGCCGCCGCGCCCCAGACAGCTGTGGAAATGATCGCCGAGCGTCGCGCCGACGAACAAAAGCGACAGCGGAATGGCGGCACCTCCCAGCATCCCGACCGGCTTAAAGAAAAAATCGGGAATATATCGGTCGATCCCCAAGACGTTGAGGGCCAGACAAAGAAGAATCGCGATCGTCGGGATGGAGATCATGCTCCGCAGGGTCCCCCGATCAAATTGACCGCGAATCATCCCCGCGCAGATGGTCCAAAGGGCAAACTCGGTCCCGAGATTGGCGACAAACAAAACCGCCATCAGCCGGTCGTCGTTTGGGAACAGATCGGCGATCAGCGGAATCGGGACATAGCCGTAGTTGAGCATCCCGACACAGGCGGCGAAGGTCCCCTTTTTGGCGGGAGTATCAAGCCCGGTGAAGAATATCGGCAGCGCCCCAGCGGCGAGGTACGCCAGCGCGATCCCAAAGGCAATAACGGAAAAGCCGAGCAGCGGGGGGATATAGAGATTGCTCGAGTCGATGGTGAAGACATCGTTGCGCAGCACCTTCGAGGCGATCAGGCAGGGCATGAGAAGATTGACAACAATCTTCAAAAGCGAGACATCGGCCTCCCCCTTCAGCCAGCCGAGCCGGCGAACTGCCGGTCCGCAAGCCATCACGGCGTAAGCCGCCGCCACCGCGCTGAGCGTTGTCGTAAAAGAGATCGTCGTCATGTCCTCTCCCGTCCGACACCCTGTTTACAGCCAAGCGGCGACATCCTTTGCCCAGTAAGTGATGATGATCGAGGCCCCAGCGCGGGTGATCCCGGTGAGTGACTCCAGAACAACCCGCTTCTCGTCAATCCAGCCGTTGAGCGCAGCGGCCTTGACCATGCTAAACTCACCGGAGACGTTGTACGCGGCCAGCGGAACACCGGGGAAGGTATCATTGACCAGACGAACGATATCCAGGTAAGCCAGCGCCGGCTTGACCATCACCATATCGGCCCCCTCCTCGATATCGAGTTCGACTTCGCGAAGCGCCTGCCCGGGATCGGCCGCAGGGTCCATCTGGTAGGTTCGCCGGTCGCCGAACGAGGGGGCAGATTCAGCGGCGTCGCGGAACGGGCCATAGAAGGCGCTGGCGTACTTGGCGGCGTAACTCATGATCGGGAGGTGCTCAAAGCCGTTCTCATCGAACCCTTGACGGATCGCACCGATCATCCCGTCGATCATCCCGCTGGGAGCGACCATATCGACCCCCGCGCGCGCCTGAACAAGCGTCTGCTTGACTAAATTGGTGAGTGTCGCGTCGTTGTCCACATCGATCGGCGCGTTGGGACCGACACCGCGATTTTTGAGGACTCCGCAGTGACCGTGATCGGTGTACTCACAAAAGCAGACGTCGGAGATAATCAGCAGATCGTCGCCGACGGCGTCCTTCGACGCGCGAATCGCCTGGGCAATGATCCCATCGTCACTCATCACGTCGGAACCGATCGCGTCCTTATGCTCGGGGACACCGAAGAGCATTACACCGCCGATCCCCAAATCTCGGATCTGGGCCAGCTCTTTGACCAGCTCGTCGATCGACAGCTGCCAGTTCCCCGGCATCGAGGCAATCGGAACCCGCTGGTTCTTCCCGGTGCGGACAAACAAGGGGAGGATCAGCTTGGCCGGATCGAGGGTGACCGACTGCGCCAGACGGCGAACACGCGGGTTATAGCGCAGACGGCGCAGACGGGTGGTGAGAAAATCGTATTCCTGCATGGGTACTTCTCCCTTATTGTTTTTTCTCGAGTTGTTCTTTCCAATATTCGATCTGGGTACGGACCTGATCCGGCGCGGTGGATCCGTAGCTCTTCATCGCGCGCACGGCGTTGACCGCGCCGAGAACCTCAAAGACGTCGGCGTCGATCTTTTCGCAGAAGGTCTTCATCTCTTCCAGGGGAATGTCGGACAGCCGGCAGTCACGGTCCATCGCCAGCCGGACCAGACGGCCGACAATTCCGTGCGCCGTGCGCTGCGGAACCTGGCGGCGGATGAGGTACTCCATTAAACTGGTGGCGTCCAGCCAGCCGCGGTCGAGCCGCTCGGCAATCACCGGGCGGTTGAGCACCGTCTGGGCAACCAGCCCGGCGGCCAATTCCAGCGAGGCGTCGACGGTGTCGACCGAATCGAAGAGCGGCTCTTTGTCTTCCTGCAGATCGCGGTTATAAGCCAGGATCAAGCCGCGGGTGAGAACCAGGAGAGTCTGGAGATTGCCGA